>DYWT01000221.1 GCA_020742515.1 Sporosarcina psychrophila | reverse complement strand
ATAAAACAATTCCGTTACTCGAGAAATAACTTTCAAGAGAAGTGGTTCCTGCGTAAAACGATGCATACTTCAGCATATTTTCCGGTACGAATCCTTCCCTCATCAAGCTGATATCACCTGTTATATTAATGGTTAACCGTTCTTTCGCTTCCGCGTCTTTCATCTTTTTCAAACTGGTGCTAAGTGCTTTTTCCAGTTTTTCCGCGATTGCCGTTAAATCTTCAGCTTTCCAAACGAACTCCGCGGCAGGGAGAATTGACACGGTTTCCAACTTACCCGTTGAACGCTGATCTTCCGCTGAAAAAGTACGGATTGAATCGACGTCCGTATCAAATAACTCGATCCGTACCGGGTCTTCCAAATTCAATGGATACAAATCCAGGATACCACCGCGCAATGCAAACTCGCCCGGTGCCGTTACCATTGGTTGTCTCGTATAGCCCATTGATACGAGTCTATCAAGCCATTCTGCTATATGAACTTCCGCACCTACTTTAGTAGATAACGAACTGTTCAACCACCGTTCTTTGTCCGGCAATAATTTTTTCATGCCCGCAATCGGCGTAATATAAATTCCTTTTCCAATCCGCGCCATATGATCTAATGTGTCGATGCGCTGTGCACGAAGCTCGTAACTGGAAATAGAAAAGTCCGCTGCAATAAGTTCCTCTGCAGGGTAAAGGTGAACGAGCGAATCGCCCAACATTTTGACAAGGTCTTCATATGTACGCTGTGCCTGTAATAAGTTCGGAGATATAATCAGAATGGGCTGGTCGCTCGATTGCTGAAGCACTTTGAAAAGAATCGACTTCGCACCACCTGATAAACCTGCGATAAGTTGACGGTCTTTTCCTGCCTCCAACTCTTTTACTAGTTCGCCAATCTCTTTCTCCTGTAAAAACAAATCAATAAGCGCTTCCAATGTTGCACATCCCTTCTTTTATAATAAAATATGTTAAGAACAGCGCAAGGCGACGTCCTGCGGTAACGTAGAAGTCAGTACATCCTGTACAAGTCTGAACTTTTAGAACTACCTCTAAATGGGAAAACAGAAAAAGCTTTGGACGCATCTTGCGCCAAAGCGTACATCTTATTGAAGCCATTTGTTAAGTGTATAGTAGTCCGGGAATCTTTGGAGCGATTGCTCACACTGCTCGCATATGCATCGTACCGTCAATGCCCCGTCTTTTTCATACGTCAGAAATTGTTCGGCTTCCCCTTCGTCTATCTGTTGTAGCAGAAGGACGGTCTCCTTCACAGATTCAAACGGAAGAATGCCAATTTCAGTCTCACAATGCCGGCATGTATAACGAATCGCCATTTTGTTCTCCGCCCCTTTTCTCAAAGTATAGGCTAGAGATGGCTTTTTTATTCCTTATACACCATTAAAATTGTTCATGACTTCATTAAATGGCTTGCCTAGCCATGCTTCACATGCGGATGCGCTCTTTTTCACCATGTCTTCAATTAATGGTTTTTCCTCTTTACTAAAAGACGAAAGAACGTAATCAGCTACTTTAATACCACCGATTGGACGGCCGACACCGATACGAATTCGATTGAACTGATCTGTGCCTAGATGCGCAATGAGTGATTTCATGCCGTTATGGCCGCCAGCACTGCCTTTTTGCCTCAGTCGAATCGTTCCTGGTGCAATATCAAGGTCATCGTACAGAACAACGATATCTTCCACATCGACTTCAAAGTAATCCATCAATGGCCGGACACATTCCCCTGATAAGTTCATGTACGTAAGTGGCTTGACGAGCATTACTTTGCCTTCAGGACGATGGACTACCGTATACATACCACCAAACTTTGTTTGTACCGTATTCACCGGCAGACGATCGCTAAGTTCATCAATTACTTGAAAGCCCACATTATGGCGAGTCTTTTCATATTGTTTACCCGGATTGCCGAGCCCTATTATCATTTTCATCGATTTTCTCTTCCTTTTACAAGATTAAGCAGAAAACAGGCGCACGGGAATCCGTGCGCCGTTGTCCGTATTACTTTTCTTCTTTCTTCTCATTGATCACTTCAGGTTCCGCTTCTGTTTCAGAAGCTTCGCTTTCAAGTTCTTCCATCTCCGCTTCTGTACGAGGAGAAGAGATTAGAACAAGTGCATGATCGTCTTCGTTCAAAATTTCAAATTTCGATTTTGCACGAATTTCAGCGACAGTAATTGATTCGCCGATTTGAAGTTGTGAAATATCGATATCAAATGTCTCCGGAATATCCGAAGGTTTCACTTTAATCGTCACTTCACGGTTTGGCTGTTGAAGTACGCCGCCTTCTTTCAAGCCTATGGATTCGCCTACGAGATGTACAAGTACATCTACTTCAAGCTCTTCAGTCATATTAATAGCAAGGAAGTCTGCGTGACGAATATCGCCTTTTAACGCATCAGACTGATAGTCGTTTAGAACAACGTTAATGTCTTTTCCTTGAACATTGAGTTTGATAACGCCATTACGGCCTGTTATATGCAATGTTTTCAGTAATTCTCGCTCTTTTACTGAAATCGGTGTTGATTCAGTTTCATAACCGTAGACGACTGCTGGAACGTAGCCCTCTTTACGTAATTCAGTTAATGTTGATTTCTTTGCTGGTACTCTCGCTTCTGATTGTATGGTTGTACTCATTGTATTTAATCACCCTTCTTTAAAAAAAGTTGTGTTAATTAATAAATACCCAATGACAAGCGACATGAAACATCTAAATTTAGTTCAATCAAATAATGTGCTGACAGATTTCTCTTCGAACACCCGTACAATCGCTTCTGCAAGCAACGAAGCAATAGAAAGCTGTTTAATTTTCGGAGACTGTTTCGTTTCCGGCAGTTCGATTGAATTCGTAATGATCAATTCTTTGATCATTGAATTGTCTATTCGTTCAATTGCCGGGCCCGACAACACGGGGTGTGTACAACAAGCATACACTTCTTTTGCTCCACTTTCGATTAAAGCGCTTGCCGCAATCGTAATTGTCCCTGCTGTGTCGATAATATCGTCAATTAGAATAGCTGTTTTCCCTTCAACATTCCCAACGATATTCATAACTTCAGCAACGTTTGGACGAGGACGACGCTTATCGATAATGGCAATAGGTGCCTTCATGCGGTCAGCCATCTTACGCGCACGTGTGACACCGCCATGATCGGGTGATACTATTACTAGTTCGTCACTGTTAATGCCTTTTCCTTTAAAGTACTCTGTAAGGATTGGTTCAGCAACAAGATGATCGATTGGAATATCAAAGAAACCTTGAATTTGCGGTGCATGAAGATCAATTGCAATAACGCGGTGCGCTCCTGCTGTTTCAAGAAGATTTGCAACAAGTTTCGCCGTAATCGGTTCACGTGAACGCGCTTTACGGTCTTGACGTGCATAACCATAGTAAGGCATAACGACATTGATTGTACGTGCGGATGCACGTTTCAACGCGTCAATCATAATAAGAAGTTCCATCAAGTTTTCATTGACAGGGTACGATGTCGACTGGATAACAAATACATCGCAGCCACGGATACTTTCTTCGATATTAATTTGGACTTCTCCGTCACTAAATTGTTTGACAGAGCATTTGCCGAGTGGGCGTCCGATTTTTTCCGCTACTTGCTCCGCAAGTGTTTGGTTCGAATTCAAAGAGAATATCTTCAGTTTATCGTTAGGATAGTGATTAGCCATCATGTTCCCCCTGTTTAATTGAGATTTAGTTTGTTAGCATATCCTTCTTTATTCTCCTGGCGCGCGCGCGCAATTGCAAGTGAACTTTCTGGTACATTTTTAGTAATTGTCGATCCAGCTGCTACATATGCACCTTTTCCAACTGTAACCGGAGCAACTAAATTGGAATTACAGCCCACAAAAGCATCATCTTCAATTGTTGTTAGGTGCTTGTTCTTCCCATCATAGTTAACGGTAATTGTGCCACAGCCTACATTTACACGTGCCCCTACTTTTGCGTCACCGATATAACTCAAATGGGATACTTTGCTACCCTCGCCAAGTGTTGACTTTTTCACTTCAACGAAGTTGCCGATTTTCACGCTGTTGCCAAGGTCAGAATCGGGACGGATATGTGCGAACGGACCTATTGTCGTAGCTGAACCGACTCTGCTGGATAATACAACAGACGAATGCACGGTCGTACGATCACCGATAACACTGTCAACAATCTGGCTATTCGGCCCAATTACGCATTTGTTACCAATAACAGTAGATCCTTCAATCATCGTTCCGGGTTGAAGAACTGTATCACGTCCAATTTCGGCTGCCGCACTTATATATGTGTTTTCAGGACTGATAATCGTTACACCATTGCGCATATGCTTTTCAGCAATACGCCTGCGCATGACACGTTCTGCCTCCGCTAAGACAACACGATCATTGATACCAATTGTTTCACTGAAGTCTTCTGTCACATAGGCTGATACGAGTGCGTTTTCGGATTGCAAAATACCGACAACATCCGGTAGATAATATTCGCCCTGCGCATTATTATTTTTCACCTTTTTCAATGTTTCAAAAAGGGTCCGATTATCAAAACAATAGGTTCCTGTATTGATTTCCATTACTCTCTGCTCTTCGGACGTTGCATCTTTCTGTTCAACGTTCCGGAGGACTTGGCCGCCCTCTCCCCGGATAATACGCCCGTATCCTGTTGGATCATCCGCGTAAGCCGTCAAGATTGTTGCTTTTGCGCCTGTTTCATTATGATGTGCGATCAGTGCCCCCATTGTTTCAGAACGAATGAGCGGTGTATCTCCGCATACAACGATAGTTGTACCATCCAAGTCGCCAAGAAGTCTCTCGGCCTGCTGAACAGCGTGTGCGGTGCCTAATTGCTCTTGCTGTAGCACATATTCACTTTTCTCTCCAAGTGTTTCTTCCACTGTTTCTGCACCATGTCCAACAATCGTAACAACCCGGCCGATACCTAGACCGTGTATATGATCAATTACGTGTTCGACCATCGGTTTCCCGCAGACGGGATGCAGTACTTTATATAAATCGGACTTCATCCGTGTGCCTTGTCCTGCAGCCAGGACGACGGCGTATGTATTTGTCATTTGATGGCCCCCATGAATGAGGGACAAAGGCGAATCCCTCTCTAATGTTTTCATTATTGACTATAGCCGAAAACGGTCTATTTTTCAACCTCGTGCCTCTTGACAAGTTGATGGTAATCTTTTATCATTTCTATTTTTTCTTTTCTTGCTTAGTTTAAATGTGTACCCATTGTAAATCCATAAAGAAAAAACTGCCTATTTAAATACAGGCAGTCTACGTTAATTTACAAGAAATATACATGCAAACAAAGGGGCCACGTCATGCACCAGCTCCTTCAAGGACTGTTTCTTCCGCGGAAAGGTGGTATGCCGCCAGTACTGCATCTTGGATTTTTGTTCGGGCATTCGTATTGATCGGATGGGCTACGTCACGGAATTCTCCATCAGGCGTCCGTTTACTTGGCATTGCCACGAACAAGCCTTCATTTCCATCGATGACCCGGATATCATGAACGACAAATTCATCATCGATCGTAATCGAAGCGATTGCCCTCATTCTTCCATCAGTATCCATCCTTCTTAATCTAACATCTGTTACTTCCATCCCCTACCACTCCTTTTGTCTTTACAGCGCATGACGACTATATTCCACAAAAGTAAGCATTTCCCTTCTTTAAAAACGCAATTATTTAAACATTACGTGAACATTGTTTAGGTTATAAAAAAAATCTAGATCATCTTGAGAATACAAAAGCCCGCTCCAGTTGTCCGGGCGGGCTTTTGTCATTCGTTTACGAGAGCGATAACTTCGATTTCTATCTTTACGTCTTTTGGCAATCTAGCAACTTCAACCGTCGAACGTGCAGGAGTATGTGCACCGAAGTGTTGAGCGTAAATGTCGTTTACAGCAACAAATTCATTCATATCTTTAATGAAAACTGTCGCTTTTACCACTTTACTCAAAGATGAACCGGCTTCTTCCAAGACCGCTTTTAAGTTGGCGAATACTTGGTGTGTCTGGTCTTCAATGGTTCCTTCGACAAGCAGTCCGTCGGGCGTCAATGGAATTTGTCCAGATGTATATACCAAACCGTTCACTTTAACCGCTTGTGCATAGGGGCCGATTGCTTGGGGTGCATTTTCTGTCGCTACATAATTCATATCATTTTCCACCTTCCGAGAAATAGTTTCCTTCTTCTAACTCGATTGTTCGGCTCTTCTCGTTTACCGCGCGCAGCTTAACGAGAGAGAGATAGTTATCTACTAGCACTTCTTCTGCATGATCTGACTCTACTAAAACAGCGATGCCCGCAAGCTCACAGCCGAATTCTTCCAGAAGGTTCTTCATCCCAAGCATCGTACCGCCGGCCTTCATGAAGTCATCTGTTATCAAAACTTTTCGTCCGCTCTGCATGCTTCTTTTCGATAATACCATTGTTTGAATCCGCCTAGTTGAACCGGATACATAATTGATGCTGACTGTTGGTCCTTCGGTTACTTTGCTATCACGGCGAACAACAACTACAGGGACATTTAGATGACGCGCTATCGCATGTGCTATCGGAATCCCTTTTGTGGCCACTGTCATAATAACGTCAATGTCCGTGTCGGCATATGCCGAGGCGAATACTTTACCAACCCGGTCCATGATACGCGGATTGCCTAACAGATCCGTCATGAACAAATACCCTCCCGGCAGCAAACGATCTGAATGACCGAGTTCTCCCATTAGAAGAGCCATCACTTCACGAATTTCAGGTTCTGCCATCTTTGGAATGAACTTCACCCCTCCAGCGGCTCCGGACACCGTTACCAGTTTTCCTGTCCCTTTTTCTTCAAACGTTTCTTTTACAATCGTCAAATCTTCACTAATTGAGGACTTTGCCGCTTGGTAACGTTCGGAAAAGAAGGTCAGTGGAATAAGTTCATGTGGGTAATCCAACAATTGGCGGGTCATATCTACAAGCCGCTCGCTCCTTTTCCACTTCATGGTACCACCTCCTAAACCCGAATATTTTAATGTACATTACCACAATTGTACGTGTCTAATCAAGAAAAGCGCAAGGTGCCCGCTTGGGAGCGATGTCGCTTTCTTTGTCCGAGAAAGATGTAGAGTTTAATCCTTTCTAGCCGGCTCGTCTATAACCCGAGCAACTAACGCTCGAAGTCGAGAAACCGCCCCGGGTAGAAAAAATTTATACTTATCTTTCAAAAATTGCACGTCCACCAACCATTCTGACCGCATATACTTCCGGACAAAATCCTTTCAGCCCATTGTAAATACGCGGTACTCTTGATTCATGTTTAACCAGACCAAAAACAGTCGGACCGCTACCGCTCATTAACACTGCATCTGCACCAAATTTTTTCATCTGCTCTTTTAACATGACTACTTGTGGATGAAGTTCCATGGTAACAGGTTCAAGAACGTTTCCGACCGACTTGCACATTTTCTCATAATCACCTGTTCTAAGCGCTTCAACCATCGTTGCCGTGTCGGTATGAGCAATCGATGCTAAGTCTAACTTACCGTATATATCACCTGTTGAAACCGAAATAGCAGGCTTAGCAAGAATAACCCAGCAATTCGGCGGTGCAGGGAGGCTCTCAATTATTTCTCCCCGTCCCGTGGCAAGCGCCGTTCCGCCGTGTACACAGAAGGATACATCTGAACCTATCCGCGCTCCGAGCGTCGCCAATTCATTCACGCCTAATTTCAAGTTCCACAGTCTATTCAAACCGCGAAGTGTAGCAGCTGCATCTGAACTACCTCCAGCAAGCCCGGCAGCAACAGGGATACTTTTTTCAAGAGTGATTTCGACTCCACTCGAAATACCAAATTTAAGTTGCAGCAGTTCAGCAGCTTGATAAGCCAAGTTTTTCCGATCATTCGGTACAAATCGTTCAGATGCTTTAATTGTAATTTGCCCATCATCTGTCGGACGAAGCCAGATCCGATCCGCAAGATCTACAGTAGTCATAATCATCTCAACCTCATGGAAACCATCCGGCCGTTTATGTAATACATCGAGCGTCAAATTGATTTTTGCTGGTGCCTTTTCATAAAGCATTTGGCTTCCTCCCTTCCAGCTTGTCATCGTTCTCCCATTTTACCATAAGGAGAAATATTTGCGCTGTGAAATGATAACGATTAGAAAACTGATTTCTGAACGTCAACATTATTTAAGAAAGGCGCAAGCGTCTTGGTAGACCCAAATTGCGCTAGGAGGCCTCAAGCTAAAGGCGCTCAAGTCTAGATGACAAATCTGGAACTCGTAGTTTATCCACTATATGACAATTTCATAATTTCCTAATCCGTTAAAAAGAGCTGAACCGGATGTCTTTACGACCCCGATCCAGCTCTTCTTTTGTCAGCCGTATAGTTGGATAAAGGGTTAATTCATAGCTGTTATTTCTTTTGTGCTACTCCTCGTTCGGCCATTTCAATTGCTCGCTTCACCATATTACCCGCGTCGCGTGATTTAATGCCGCCCCAACCTTCCCGCTCAACAACATCATAAAATCCAAGCTCTTTTGCAATCTCTACCTTCAAGCCTTCAGACATTATGCCACGTTTTTTCGCCATTCGGTTTTCCTCCTTTTGGCTGACAAACCTAGTATGAGCCAAATGAAAAAAAAAACACCTGCATAAGTCATTCCATTTCAGAATGTCTTCACAGGTGCTGTTTAAAAATGAATTAAATCATAAATGCTGTAATCATTTGATGATGAATGCCGTAGTATCTGCACCCTCAAGAATTGTTATTTCAACCGCTTCGGTTAAAATATCTGCGTAGCTGTAAGATACCCTTTCAAACGCATTTTCGTCCTGGTCAAGTTCAACTACGAATACTGCACGATATGTTTCCCGCAGCACTCCAGCTCTCTCGATCGTCTTCTTCCGACCGCCGTTTGCTTTTAAGTGCAAACGTTTTCCCAGGTGAGAATCCAATGACTTCTTAATGTCCGCTAATGTTTTTGGCACGTCGCTTACACCTCACTAAGTATAAGCATAACACTTTTAAAAAGTTCTGTCAATTAAAATCTTCATTTTAACAATTGCTCATCTACTTTGTCAATCTTTTTATTATTAAAAATAGCACTTTTCCAAGAAAAGTGCCAAGCATCAGACGATTCCGGTAAGCAGAAGTGAAAGAGGAAAACAGACTATAACCGCAATGACTGTGCCCTTACCAACACACAGAGGTGTATATCGGCCTCACAGACTAAAAGACATTTACAGTTAAAACCTATACCTTTTTCCTCTAACCCCAAGCAAACAATTTAGCTCTGCTGTTTTTTCTTTTCTTCATAAAAGTCTTTGTACAAAGCGTTCGAAAGGTTTGCAAATTCTTCTATTGTCAGTGTTTCTCCACGGCGGCCAGGATCCATGCCGATTTGGTCGAAGGCCTTCAATATTTCTTCCTTCTTCAACTTGCCGTTAGGTAACGACGATTGCAAGTTATTTAAAATCGTTTTTCTGCGCTGGACAAATGAACCTCTGGATACTAAGAACATAAAGTCTTCATCAATTACTTGTGCAGGCACTGTTTCTTTTCTTGTCAAATGCAGAACGGCAGACTCCACATTCGGTTGCGGCATGAATACCGTCTTCGGCACAATCATAGCCACTTCCGCGTCCATGTAATACTGGATGGCGATGGACAATGAACCGTATGCTTTTGTTCCTGGAACGGCAGTAATGCGATCGGCAACTTCTTTCTGCATCATAACGACCATTCCCGATACCGGAACTTTTCCAAGCAAGAACTTCATGATAATTGGTGTCGTCACATAATACGGCAGGTTTGCTACGACAACGACATCTTCATAATCTGCAAAATGATCCTTCATTACTTCTAAAAGATCGGCTTCCAGTATATCCTGGTGAACGATTGTCACATTGTCGTAAGGCGACAGGGTATCTTCCAACACCGGTAGAAGACGTCCATCAATTTCAAAAGCGACCACTTTCCCTGCACTTCTTGCAAGGTGTTCTGTTAACGCACCAATCCCAGGTCCAATTTCAATAACCCCTGTTTTTTCGGACAAGCCCGCTTGCGAAATAATATTGCGTAAAATATTGGGGTCAATCAAGAAGTTTTGACCTAAACTTTTTTTGAGTGCAAAACCATACTTGGCAAGAATCTCTTTCGTCCTGACCGGAGTCGCAATATCTTTATTCATTATTTTCTATTTCCTCCTCGTCTAGAACTTTTAATACTTCTCCCAATCGTTCATAACCGATTCGGAACATTTCCAACCTTTTTTTCAAACCTTTGCCATTCACTTGGCCGATTTGCAACAGCTCACTTAAGCGTTCCCGCCGCCTTTTCGCATCAGGATGGCCAATCAGTCTGGCTGTTATCAAATCTGCAAGCGGAATATCAACAATGGGTTGATCGTCCACCGTGTAAACTGCACTTAGCGCCGCTCGTATATGCTCATCATTTGCGTGTTCAATTCCAAGTCCCGATCCGTTTTTGGCGATCGTCAGCTTCTTTTCAAGAAAAGCATGTTTCACACCCGATACACGCTCTTCAATAATGGCGCGGATTCTTCTCCCCGGATAATCAGGATCCGTGAATACGATAACTCCCCTTGTATCCTGTGCATGTTGAATACGGACAAGCGTCTTTTCATCAATTGCGGATCCATTCGTTTCAATCGTATCCGCACCTGCTGCTCGTTTCACGGCAACTGTATCAGATTTTCCTTCAACGACAATAATCTCTTTAATGTTCACAAAAATCCTCTTTCCCATTGCGGTCTTTCCCCAATTCTACTCTGCACACAGCCTTATGTACAGACAGGTAGATGATCAATTACGCCTCGAACTAATTAACTCCTTACAAAATGTGTGACATCCGCCAGAAGCAAGCTATAACACAATAATCCGCAGGACCAATTACAGTCCTGCGGATAGATGATGTCAATCGATGATTTTAACTTTCACTTGGCGTCTGCCAAATTTATAAGCTTCGTTTTTCGTCGGGACATGAAGGTCTATCTTCTTGCCCTTGATTGCGCCGCCTGTATCTCCTGCAACCGCATAACCGTATCCTTCGACCCACACTTTCGAACCGAGCGGGATAACTTTAGGATCGACTGCAATGACTTTTAAGTTCGGGTTTGCACGTAAGTTAATACCCGTGCGTGTTATTCCTGAACACCCATTACACCCTGCCGTATAAGCTGTAGCCGTCACGAAAAACTCCTTGCCGCCTGCAGGTGCACCAGAGTTCCCACGGGAGACGCTTCTGCCGGCTTTGGAATTTGTCGACATTGTGCTTGCAACCATCACTTTTGAGCCGATGGAAACAATTTTTGTTTGTGGATTCTTAATTTTTTTCTCTTCTAATAACTTACGGGAAACTTCTTTCCCGTTTTCTTTCACAATTTCAAACTTCCGTGAAACCGTTCCTTTTTTTCCCGCTTGGACGACTTTTTCGCGCCCTTTCAGTAAAGATGGATCGTTGCGTGTTTCAACTGCAAAGTTCGCCGGTTCTTCCACTACATCGGTGACCTTTTCCACTCGGACAATCGCCACTATAGAACCAGGCTTTAGATATCCCTCTGCCTTTCTATTCAGACGATCATCATCATTCAAATGAATGTTCTCTCTCTTTAAAAAGTCAGCGACCGTAGTCGAAGTTGTCCGGATATTCTTTTCTTCTCCCCCGTCATTTAACGTTATATCGAACGCTTTTTGAACGGTAATGCTATTGTCTTTCCCTAGCTGTTCATGAAGCTCCGGTTTTACAACATCGTCCTCGGTAACTTCAATGCCGGCTTCAGCCAGTACATCTTCAACCTTATAATCAGTCGTCCATACGGATGTGATTTCCTGATCGACATTTATTGCAACTTGTTGCGACTGTTCCCACCTAACCGAAAGACCGTCTTCGATAGGTGTATTCACTGAGGGTATAACTAGATCGTGCTTGGCAACTTTGATTTCTTGTTCAGAAAGAAGTTTACCAACTGTATGTGCGTGCGTCTTAATGTTAAGTTCTTCACCGTTCACGTCTAGCGTGATCGATTTTTTTGTTCCCTCGAAGAGAACAAGTGAAATAACAGTAACAAATAGCGTAAGCGAAACTACGGTAATCGCTATTTTTTTACTCCTCAATGACTTATAGAACAGGTTTTTCATGGTACTTTTTGACATGAAAAAAACTCCTCCTTCATCACTCGGCTGATTATAAAGGGAACTTTTCGTTGTGTCAACCCGTTTGATTTCATCGAATTACAAAATTAGGAAGTTCCCCATACACAAAGTATGTAAAACTTCCCGCCATTCTAATCATCTTATGTTGAATATTTTTAAAGCATTGGCGGTTGTTTTTATTGCCACTTCATCAACAGGAAGACCTTTCAGCCTTGCGATTTCTTCTGCGACAAGCGTCACCCAAGCCGGTTCATTCCTTTTTCCGCGGTACGGATGAGGTGCAAGATAAGGTGCGTCTGTTTCAATCAACAAATGATCCAGTGAAATTTCAGCCGCCACTTCTTTTGGGGCTTTCGCATTTTTAAAAGTAACGGGCCCACCCAGTGAAATCATGAAATTCATATTTATACACTCATTTGCTGTTTCGACACTTCCGCCGAAGCAATGCATGATTCCACCTGTTTTTTCAGCTTCCTCTTCTTTTAAGATACGAACGACATCCGCTGTTGCATCCCTGTTATGAATAACGATTGGAAGGTTAACTTTCTGTGCAAGCCGAATCTGCTTTCTGAATACGCTTTGCTGCACATCTTTGGGTGATTTATCCCAATGATAGTCGAGGCCTGTTTCACCGATACCAACGACTTTAGGATGGGCAGCGAGCGATTCAATCCATTCCAAGTCTTTTTCAGTACAATCAATTGCATCTACGGGATGCCATCCAACAACAGCGTAGATAAATGCATGCTGTTCGGTCAGCTCCATAGCTTTCAAAATCGTCTTACGGTCGAATCCGACGACTACCATCTTTTCTACCCCGGCCTCTTGGGCACGTTGAATCACTTCGTCTATATCTTCTTCATATTGGTCTGCATTTAAATGGACATGTGTATCTATATACATCTTTTTTCGCCTCACAATGATTTTATTTTAATTAAACGGATTATAGCTTCTATCACATACTATATAAGTTAAAATAAAAATTTTCTTCAAATCCGCTTCGGCTCTCCCTTGAAAGGTCCTTCGCTCAGTTTATAAAAGAATAGTATACGCACGAAAAGAAAAAACGACGTTTCCATAAGGGACGCCGTTTCTATTCTTATTTAACTTGTGCACCATTCGCTAGTGACGGGTCAACCGTTGCAAGTTTCAAAATACCGTCTGACTTCCCAGCTAGAATCATGCCTTGGGATAGTTCGCCGCGTAATTTCACAGGTTTCAAGTTAGCTACCACAATTACTTTTTCACCGATAAGCGATTCCGGTTCATAATGTTCCGCGATGCCTGATACAACCTGCCGCTGCTCATAGCCCATATCTAGCTGCAGCTTTAGTAATTTATCCGCTTTTGGAATTCTTTCACACGCGGTTACTGTCGCAACGCGCAAATCCACTTTCATAAAATCATCGATTGAAATCTCAGTATCAACCGCCTCTTCAATCTCTGCCTTTTCAGGTTGCTCAGCTTCAGCAGGTGCAGTGATTGCCATCTGATCACGGATATAAACAACTTCAATTTCCGCATCCAAACGCGGGAAGATCGGAACGCCTTTTTCTACGACTTTTGTGCCGGTTGGAATCGCTTTGAAATTGCCAAGCGTATCCCATGCAAGCAGTTTTTCATCTAGACCAAGTTGCGTAATGATCTGTTTAGGCGCTTGTGTCATGAATGGCTGCAATAAGATAGCAATGTGACGGAGTGAAGTTGCAAGATGCATCATTACAGATGCCAATTTTCCTTTATCTGCTTCATCCTTCGCCAATACCCACGGAGACGTCTCATCAATGTATTTGTTGGTCCGTGATATAAGAGCCCATAAATCGCCAAGAACAGTGCTGAACTGCATATTTTCCATCGATGCTTCGTACTTTCCTATTGTAGTTGTGATGAAATCGGTCAAGCTTTCATCGAAATTAGTTGCTGTAAGACCTTCTGTCGGGATTTCACCATCAAAATACTTATTGATCATTGAAATCGATCGGTTCAATAAATTGCCTAAGTCATTCGCAAGGTCATAATTCGTTCTTTCCACAAATGATTCAGGTGAGAACACACCGTCTTGCCCGAACGGCAATTCGCGAAGCAGGAAATACCGTGTCGCATCGAGCCCGTAACGTTCAACAAGCATCTCAGGATAGACGACATTGCCTTTAGATTTCGACATTTTTCCATCTTTCATCATAATGAATCCGTGTGCGAATACTTTTTTCGGCAACGGCAGATCGAGCGCCATGCAAAAAATCGGCCAGTAAATTGTATGGAAACGGACGATATCTTTTCCTACGACATGGACATCTGCGGGCCAGTACTTTTTAAATAACGAATCGTCTTCAGACTGATAACCAAGTGCATTAATGTAGTTTGTTAAAGCGTCAACCCATACATAAATAACATGCTTCGGATCTCCAGGAACTTTTATACCCCAATCAAACGACATACGGGAGACAGATAAGTCTTCAAGGCCGGGTTTGATAAAGTTATTAATCATTTCATTTTTACGTGATTCCGGTTCAATAAATTTCGGGTTATCTTCGTAAAACTTCAACAATCTGTCCGCGTACTTCTTCATATTGAAGAAATACGATTCTTCCTTCACTTTCCGAACCGGACGTCCACAGTCTGGACAATTGCCGTCTTCAAGCTGTCCTTCCGTGAAATACGTTTCACAAGGCAGGCAATACCATCCTTCGTACTCACCTTTATAAATATCGCCGTTATCAAGAAATGTTTTGAAAATCTTTTCGACACCTAATTTATGGCGCTCTTCCGTCGTGCGAATGAAGTCATCATAGGAAATGTCCATAATGCTCCAGACCTTTTTTGCAACTTCTGCAATGCCATCTACATATTCTTGCGGCGGCATACCTGCCTCGTCCGCTTTCTCTTGTATCTTTTGTCCGTGTTCATCCATTCCAGTTAAGAAGTGGACATCATATCCGCGCAATCGTTTATAACGCGCCATGGCGTCAGAAGCAACAGTGGTATAAGCGGTACCGATATGAAACTTGCCGCTTGGATAATAAATCGGTGTAGTAATATAAAAAGTTTTATTTTGATCAGCCACGAATATTCCTCCAGTGTATAAGTATGTAATGTCTATTCTATCGAAAGCACCCTGACGATACAATGAAATTCCCTGCCTATGGTCTGCATTATTATTGCTTTTTCATCTATTAGTCTAGCCGAAGGAAATAACGAAATGCCTTTTTTAAAAAAACTACTATTTTTCTCATAGTTTTAAGCACCTAGTATTGACGTTAATTGGAAGACTTGGTATGATGAAATGGTTAAGAGAATTATGTCGAATTTTGACGAAAGCAAAAGTATGGAAAGGAGTTTTAGTCATGAAATCCACTGGTATTGTAAGAAAAGTTGATGAACTTGGACGTGTGGTAATTCCGATTGAATTACGCCGTACACTTGGTATTGCACAGAAAGACGCTTTGGAAATTTACGTTGATGAAGATAAAATCATTTTGAAGAAATATATGCCAAATATGACATGCTCGATTACGGGCGATGTGTCTGACGACAATTTAAGTCTTATCGATGGTAAGTTGATTTTGAGCCCAGAGGGCGCAAAACAACTCATCAAGGAAATTGAAGATAGCTTAAAAAAGTAATTTTATAATACGATTATCCAGACCGGTTATCCGTTCTGGATCTTTTCTATTTCACACGATTTTGTTGCATTTATTCAATTTCAACATGAAATTCTTTATAAACGTCACGACGACTTAGTCCACGGTCATTTGCTACTAGTCGAATTGCCTCTTTTGAACGAATATCTTCTCTTTTCATCAATTCTGATACATGATCACGGATTTCCAAGTTGCTCCACCACTTCTCCTGCTCTTCGACAACCACTCCATCACTGCCTCCGATAACAATACAGAACTCCCCACGTATCTCATTTGATTCTGCCCATAAAACAGCTTCCTCAAGCGTTCCACGAAGGAATTCCTCGAAACGTTTTGTCACTTCCCTTGCAAGGGCAACAGAGCGCGTCCCGCCAAAACTCACCTGTAATGCACGCAAGGTTTCTTTCAGCCTATGAGGTGCCTCATACAAAATGACTGTCTCTTCCCGTAGTTTTAAATCGTCTAATTGAATGTTCCGATCTTTCTTCTGACGCGATAAAAAGCCAAAAAACGTAAAAGGCTGCGGTACTAATCCGGAAGCGACTAGCGCACTGATTGCCGCATTCGCACCTGGTACCGGAACCACGTCATACCCCGCAACTATCGCTTTGGATACAATGTCTGCGCCCGGGTCAGAAATGCATGGCATGCCTGCATCACTCACGAGTGCAACAGTCTTTCCTTCCGCCAGCATCGTTAAAATCTTTTCGCCACCAATTTCAATATTATGCTCGTGATAACTCGTGAGCGGCGTCTTAATTTCAAAATGGTTACATAACTTAATTGTATTGCGTGTGTCTTCCGCCGCGATCATATCTACTTCTTTTAGGATACGAACCGCCCGAAATGTCATGTCTTCGAGATTGCCGATTGGTGTCCCGACGAGAAATAGTTTTCCACCGCCCAATTCAGCACTTTTTTGTGATTTCATTCTCGTTTCGCCCCTTTCTGATATAAAGTTCTTTCGCATTTCTCTTCAGTTGTTTAAACTGGTATTCCGCCTGCATGGCTTCACGTTTCGTTTCATAACTTTCATGATAAATACATCGGACAGGCCGTTTTGCGCGGGTATATTTAGCGCCCTTCCCTTCATTATGTACACGAACACGCTTTTCTAAATCATTCGTATAACCGGCATAGTAAGAGCCGTCTCTGCATTCTACTACATAAAATAAGTGATCACCCATTGTGGCCATAAAGGAGAAGCCTCACTTCTTCCGTATATTCATTATCCGAGCCGTACACATAAAGAGGAGGCAACACCTTCAAGTCCGGCTTGCCGTCTTTAATCCCCTCTATCAGCAAGGTGTTCGCTTCTTTTCCTTCTTTCGGATAAACGAACCGAATTCTTTTCGGCTCAAGCCGATTCGCACGCATTGCCGTCACAATGTCGAGCAAACGCCCAGGACGGTGAACAAATGCTGCCTTTCCGCCCTGCTTTAGCAATTCACTTGCCGACTGGATAGCCTGCTCCAGCGTTAGATGGATTTCATGCCTGGCAATTGCCAAATGCTCCGATAAGTTTTTTTCACTTGCCCCCTGTGCTGGAAAGTAGGGCGGGTTACATGTTACGGTATCGTATTTTTCATATCCAAGTTTTGCTGCAATCCCTATAACATCCCCATTAATAATCTGAATGCGGTTTTCCAATCCGTTATACCGGACACTTCTTTCAGCCATATCTGCAAGCCGGTCCTGCAATTCAACGGCAATAATATCAGCGTTTGTTCTGGCGCTTAAAAACAGCGGTATCGCTCCGTTACCTGCACATAAATCTACAATTTTCCCTGAGCGTACTGGAAGATATGCAAATCTTGCAAGCAATACTGCATCCAGAGAAAACGAAAATACCGACGGACTCTGAATAATCCGCAGACTTTCCGCCAATAAATAGTCAAGCCGTTCATCATCTTTTAAAATATCATCCATAATACTTTCCTCCATAATAGAACTGCGTAAGGCGCCAAATTAAGAAACTTACTCTAACTTTGCCGCCAGTTGGCCTACAATAAAAGAAAAGCCGATGCCTACATGACAATAGGATCGGCTCACTTTACACGTTTTGCTTATTTAAAAATGAGAGGCAGAATAGACAATCTTCCCCTTTACGGGTACCGCCATAATGGACATTACAGACGTGGAACCCTTCGTTATACAGACGCGCTAAATTATCGACACCTTCACCAACGTCCGTTTTATTCGGTTTTTTCCGATGTTGTCGCGTGTTGATGGTCTGCGTTTGTTCATCTATCTGTTTATCCATTTCTTCAAGCCGCTTGCGCAAATGATGGTTTTCGAGTTGAAGCGAATGGTTCTCTTCCGTCATCTGCGCGACGAATCCAATCAATTCGCGGAATTGCTTTTGCATAGATTCGAGTTCTTGCTCAAATTCCATAACCCTATCCAGAAAGTTTTTTTCTTTCAACTATCCCACCTCATTATTTTATCAATTGAGCCATATTGTTTTTTTGATCCATTATTTCTTCTAATGTATATTCCAACACTAAGTCCTGATCTGCCATACTTACTTGTAAAAGACGTTCAAGAAGATTCAGACCAACAACTTTCCCGGGCCCTTCCGGCGTTTGGACACGCGTTCCAATGTCTGGCATAATCGCTTTTGCTTCTTCATAATCATCATTCTCATATTTCAGGCAGCACATAAGACGTCCGCATAAGCCTGAGATTTTCGAAGGATTGAGTGATAAGTTCTGATCTTTAGCCATTTTTATCGAAACCGGTTCAAAATCACCAAGGAACGTCGAACAACAGAGCATCCGACCACAAGGTCCGATACCGCCAAGCATCTTCGCTTCATCACGCACACCAATTTGTCGCAGTTCAATACGCGTCCGGAATATCGCAGCCAGATCTTTAACAAGATTCCGGAAGTCGACACGGCCTTCCGCTGTAAAATAGAAGACAATTTTGTTTCGATCAAATGTGTACTCGACATCGACGAGCTTCATCTCTAACTTATGTTCTATAATTTTTTCTACGCCAGTACTGAAAGCCCTTTCAGCTTCAAGACGGTTTTCCTCTACTTTTTCAAGGTCCTCCGTTTGCGCTGGCCGGATGATCTTTTTGAGTGGCAAGACAACATCATTCTCACCAACTTCTCTTGCCACGCCTGTAACTTTACCGTATTCAATCCCTCGTGCAGTTTCAACGATGACATAATCACCTTCATCAAGTGCATAATCTAGAGGATCAAAATAATATATTTTACCCGCTTTTTTAAAACGGACACCTACGACTTTATACAACAAGTAACCCCTCCTGCATGCTGAGCACCAATTGTTCCATTAAAAGCGTGCGATTCATATTGCCGTGTAATTGCTTCTTCGCCTGCAATATTGCCTCCATATTAGCAGACAACCGGCTATATGTCATCTTCATCGAAAGGCCTCTAAACAGTTCTTGCTGATCAGGAAATGCCACTGTAGACTGTAAATCAGCTTTAAACGCCACTACATCTCTGTAAGCATAAAGCAGTAAGTCAAGCCCGCTTTCAGTCTCTTCCTTCTCTTTAAATAAAGGGGACCATTCCGACTGGATGAATAGTAATGCTTCATGGACATGTCTTTCCGATGCTTCAACCAATTTTAACACTGTTTTTCGCATGTGTGCAAATTGATCATCGCCAGCAAGTCGAAATGCTTCATCCAGATTGGCTGTCACCATCGTAACTGTCGCTGCCATTGAAGAAGTAATCCCTTTTTCGACAAGCTTATTAATCATCAATTCTCTAGATGGCGGAAGAAAAGATAGCCGCTGACATCGTGATTGAATGGTCGGTAAAATTGATTGATAAGAATCCGTTAGAAGTATTGCTGTTACATCGCCCTCAGGCTCCTCGAGAAACTTGAGCAGTGTGTTCGCTGCCGCCACATTCATGCGGTCTGCTCTGGAAATGATATATATTTTCCTGCCTGCTTCGTATCCCTTTTTCGTCATACTAAAAACAAGATCAGACATCTGTTCTTTTTTTATACCTTGTCCATCTGGCCGAATAATCGTTACGTTAGGATGATTACTGGACGCGACCCGCCGGCAGGAATTGCATGTTTCACATGGAACAGCATTTTCGGGGTTAATACAAAGGAGGAGTTTGGAAAAAAAGAGTGCAATCGCTTCTTTCCCTGTGCCACGTTCACCGTCGAATATATATGCGTGTCCAATCCGCCCGTTTTTATATGATGAACTTAATCGTTCTATTACCACTTTCTGCTCTAGTACCAGCCGATTATTTATTTCATCTGGCATGATAGTCCCCCCCGTGTTCAAAAAAAACCGTGTTTCTCAAACGACAGAAAACACGGAATTACATGTATAGATTAATGAGTAGTCCTTTGATCTCGCCAATTTTAGCCAATAGATCGACAGACGTTTTTTCTTCATCTAATAAATCTTCCGCTAATTCAATAAGCCTCTCGTCTATTGTTTCGACAAGTTTCAAGCGACGCCCCTCACCGAAACGATTCCAAGTATGAGACTGTTTAAGTTCCAGTCCAGACTCTACGGCTTCTTTCAGAAAACGCCGAACCAGCATTTTGAATTTAGCCATGTCACGCAAATTACGTGAACGGGCAATTCTATCCCCGGCTGATGAAATATCCCCGAGAAGCTTGGTGACCTGTTCGCCATGAAGACGTTGCTCCTGTTTGACAACCATTTGGCCGAACCTCGCGTTGCCTTGAGGTGTCTGCAATGGGTCATTTCTCATCTTATCGAGACCGGCCCGGTAGTCACTATTGACTTTCACTTCGGTTCACCTCTATTCATCAAAAATGATGAAAATGTTCGATTGGAAGGACGAATACTGTAGCACCGCCCACTTCAACTTCAACAGGATAAGGAATGTAAGAATCTGCATTTCCACCCATAGGTGAAACAGGTGCTACCATTTGATCACGTGAACGGCAATTTTCCCGGATAAGTTCCAGTGCCTTCGGAACGAGTGCATCATCAGTACCAATAAGGAAAGTCGTATTTCCGGACCTTAGAAAACCTCCCGTACTGGCCAATTTCGTCGCTCGGAAGTCACCTTTGGTTAACGCTGTAGACAACCGGTTACTATCCTGATCCTGCACAACTGCCACAATCAATTTCACGATAATCTCCCCTTTTCCGCTTTCCAACCATTATATCATGAATCTGACTATTTAATGAGTTGGGAGCATATGATTTTCCAAACATTTTCCGTTACTTCCTCTTTGGAGAGCGAGGCATCTGTTACCTGTATCCGATTTGAATAGCGCTTAATGAGTTCTTGATAACCCTCATAAACACTTTCGTGAAAATGAATACTTTCTTTATCCAGCCTGTTTTCTTCACGTTTATCATTTGCTGCAATACGTGCAAGTCCTAATTCCGGTTTGATGTCGAAGAACACCGTTAAGTCTGGCATTCTGTCGCCGATTGCAAACTCGTTGATTGAAAGAACCTCATCAATTCCTAATCCCCGCGCATACCCCTGATAGGCAAGCGAGCTATCGACGAAGCGATCGCATAAGACGATAGTTCCGTCCTTCAGCGCAGGAAGCACGTTCTCAACAAGATGCTGTCTTCGTGCGGCTGCATAGAGGAGCGCTTCCGTTTTCGCATCCATTTCCTGATGATCATTATCAAGAATTATCTCCCGTATCTTCTCCGCAATGCGGATTCCACCCGGCTCCCTCGTAAGTATGACATCCAATCCTTTATCTTCCAAACGCTTATATAACTCTTTGATGACCGTTGTCTTACCAGCCCCTTCAGGTCCTTCAAATGTGATGAATATACCTTTCTGTATCATACTATTCCTCCGTCCTATTCTTTACTACAACAAGCTGTCTTTCATTAATTCGTATGGCTCCTTGGAACTTTGCTCCCATGTGAAGTAATTCCCCAAGCATATGAATATGCCGATCCATTACTACCTCGCCAGCTAGCAAGAGCGGGATACCAGGAGGATAAGGAATAATTGAAGCTGCCGCCACACGACCCGCTGACTCTGCGTATGGAACCCACTCTAGTTCCATCTGTGCTATTTCCCCGGGCAGGTAAGCGAGACAGGAAAGCGCCTCGTCGAGCGGTAGCACAGCAACCCCTTTTATCGTTCTCTCGGATTCATCCAAGCGGGCAACCGCAATTGCTATTTTTTTATAAATCTCATCAAAGGGATATAGTACCTTTGTTTTTAGTAACGGCAATACGAATAATACTTGATATGGATCTGCGATTTCACCGTAAATTCCTACCGCTTCCAACTTCTTTTGTATGGTAAAACCTGAATAACCCTGAATACGCAAAATAAGCTTTAATGGATCATCCGTTTCAACCGTTTGCAACCCTGGAATCAGTTCTAACTGTTTGATGAAATGCATCCGCTGTTCCATAAAAGTATTTTTATCTTCTTCATTATAAGATTCTGCAAAAGCACGCGCGTCATCAAGCGAAGCCATCAACAAATAAGAAGGACTGCTAGACTGTAGCATCCCTAAGTAATGTGCAACTTTTTCTACTGCTATAAAGTCTGAGCGCACATGTAAAAATGAAGCCATCGTCATAGCAGGCAACGTCTTGTGTGCAGAATGCACAACTACGTCTGCCCCCATTCCTAATGCTGAGTGAGGAAACGGTTCTCCCACGACGAAATGCGCTCCGTGTGCCTCGTCTACCATAACCGGCACTCCATATCTATGGCAAAGCCTTATTGTCTCTTCTAGTTCAATCCCTGTTACCCCATAATAGGTTGGATGTGTAAGAATAACAGCTTTTGCATCAGGATAGGCCTCAAGAGCTTTACCAACTTGTATAGCGGTCACAGCTCCAGCTGTCATCGTATTCTGATCCCACGTCGGAGACACGAACACTGGCCTTGCACCAGTCAGTTCAATTGCATGAAAGATTGATTTGTGTGCATTACGCTGAACAATTACCGTTTCACCCGCTTGGCAAGCTGCATAAACCATTGCTAAGTTTCCCACAGTCGAGCCATTCACAAGAAAAAAACTCCGTTCTGAACCATAAAGGTCAGATAACCTCTGCTGCGCCTCTTCAATAACGCCAGTCGGTTCATGAAGATCGTCAAGACCCTCTAGTTCAGTGAAGTCATATTGGAGGGCTGTCCGTAACTCAGTCGGCAATCCAGAGAGCAACCCATTCTTATGTCCTGGCACATGCAATGAAATCGGATTTGCTTCTTTGAACTTGGTTAATGCTTCAATCAGCGGACGTTTAGGATCTGTCATTATAAATTGCACTTCCTTTTCTTCCTTCTATTATAGACGACATCCGGTGCGCACTAAGCGCAAATAAGGAAAGGTCTGTGAACTCGGGCGACCGCTCATATCCGGTCTCTAATCGACCATATAGCTTGGGCGACCGCTCATATCCTATCTCTGACCGATCATATAACTTGGGCAACCGCTCATATCAACTCTCTGACCGCCCATATAACTGGAGAAACCGCTCATATCAACTCTATCCCAGTTCTTCTAAATGCTCTTCTTTAAATATAAGTAAAAAGTCATTACCCATTCCACGGTAATGACTTTATTTTTATGGTTCTATAATATTTGTTGGGATATCCATACAATTTTAAAGAAAAAAAATGCACGTAATCACCGGTTCTTTTATACTTGAATTGTCTAGAAACAAGTAAAAGAAAGGTGATACGTGCATATGAATTTTAACATGAATATTCCTGGATTAAAAGATGTAGTGATTGA
>DYWT01000220.1 GCA_020742515.1 Sporosarcina psychrophila | reverse complement strand
CCATCTATGGTTTTCATAGAAACTATTTCCTCCTCTTACAGGTTCGTCACTCGGACTCCCTGGACAAAAATATTAACAGATTTTACAGTCATGCCGACTGTCTTTTTCAATGTATACTTCACTTTTGACTGTACTTGATAAGCGACTTCCGATATTTTTGTACCATATCCAACAATTACGTACATATCGATATGCGTATCATCACCAATATTGCGGACGATGACTCCCCGCGCAAAATTTTCTTTTCCAAGGATTTCGGTAAGGCCATCCCGGATCTGATGCCTTGAAGCCATTCCGACAATTCCATAACATTCGATTGCCGCTTCCCCAACCACTTGGGTGATGACATCATTTGTTATATCGATTTTGCCGTATTCGTTCTTCACTTCGATTGACATGGTTTCGTCCCCCCAGCATCCTTTTTTCACTTACCCCATTGTACTATACCTGTTATAATAATAAAAGAAAGCAATTCTAAGACCTTTCAATTACGCCTTTGCGTAATTGCGCCTAGATTACAGTTCGAGCCTGATCGATTTTAGCCAGAGTTCTACGATTCAGCAGCAATTTGGACTCGGCGAAATGATAAGCACCGTTCGCATTTACCACTCCACTTGTAGGTGCGGAAGAATTCTGCTGAATAAAGTTAAAACCTGTAAAGGCATTTACCTTGAAAGATGTCACAAAAAAGGTTGCAACGCGTTTCCTCATATGATACATTATTATGGTATGCGAATAAAGAATCAAGTTACTTAATCATCGTTCGCAAGGAGGTACTATTATGTCTAAAGAATGTGTTATTACAGGCCGCAAAGCCCGTACAGGCAATGCACGCTCCCACGCATTGAACGCAACTCGCCGTTCATGGGGTGCGAACCTTCAAAAAGTCCGTATTCTCGTTAACGGTAAACCTAAACGTGTATGGGTCTCTGCAAGAGCTCTTAAATCAGGTAAAGTTCAACGTGTTTAATGGACTGTAATTATAGTTTAAGCGCCTTGGTGCTTAAACTATAAAGAAATAAAACGCCGGGCTGAATTTCTTCAGCCCGGCGTTTTTTCTTTTTTCCTTTTTTTATTCTTGTTGGTGCTTGCAGTAGCTTTCGGCGATTCATCTTTCTGAAAAACAACCATGCACTTTCGCACAACTCCACTTACAAACTTCGGCATTGTAAAAGTATAAACTCGCAATTCCCCACTCCTTTCAGGAATCTGAACTCCTTACCATTAAGCATATGCCTTTATGGAACGAGATAGTACAGACTTCTGAAGCCAGTTCATTACTAGTAAATAACGTCATCCCTGTTTCAAGCAACGCGTCTACCATTTCATATTTGAAACCGGTAAGGCTGAGTCCTGAAACGGTCCCCCCGAATGGAAAAAAAGATATGTATGGGAAACGGTCATCCCTTGTCACTTGATGACTTCCTGGCAAGACCACCGAAAGCTCATTTGTAGCATTACGGATTGAAAATGCGATGTTTTTGTTAGCAAGTTGAAGCCTGTAAAGCAGATGAAGGGCGGATTCCATATGATCCAGCCTTCCTCCCGTAACTCCCGTCAAAATGATACGTTCAGGACGGTAAGAAAGTGCGCGATCTACTGCTAATTCCGTATCCGTCTCATTTTTTTCTGATCGAAATCGACCGATTACTCGGACCCTGGCAGCTATTTCATTATATTCACTTTCCGTAACCGAATCAAAATCGCCCACAGCCTCACGGGGAATGATGCCTCTTTGCAGCAAGTGAAGCGACCCTTTATCGGCTCCGATGAACACCGTATCTTCATGATGGAACTCCGTCATGTCAACTATCTCCGAAGCAGGTCCGCCCGCACAGACGACAGCATACTTCATTTCTCCAGAGCACCTTCACCAGCAGCTTTTATGCGACGTAATGCCTCCGCACGATCAGGTGCATTGTAGATAGCTGATCCTGCGACAAAAATTGTAGCACCCGCTTCGGCACAAGGGATAATCGTCTCTTCATTAATCCCACCGTCGATTTCAATTTCAATCGGAAGTCCTCGTTCACGAATAATATCCGCAAGCTGTTTGACTTTCGGCACGACAGAATGAATGAACTTCTGACCGCCGAATCCTGGATTGACCGTCATGAATAGCACCAAGTCAATTTCATCAAGGACATGCAGAATCGTTTCAACTGGTGTATGCGGGTTCAAAACAACACCCGATTTTACACCTGTCGATCTAATTAACTGAAGAGTGCGGTGCAGATGGGTACATGCTTCAACATGAACCGTAATATAATCTGCCCCCGCTTTAGCAAATTGTTCAATATACATGTTTGGATTTTCAATCATTAAGTGAACATCCAGTGGCAATTTCGTTACTGGTCGAAGTGCCTCGACAACAATCGCTCCCATTGTAATGTTCGGAACGAAATGTCCATCCATGACGTCGATATGGATTAGTTCTGCTCCTGCTGCTTCTACTTCTTTTACTTCTTCGGCGAGCTTTGAAAAATCTGCCGCTAAAATCGAAGGTGCAATTTTAATCATGTTTATCATACCTCGGCTTTCGGTCAAGTATTTCTTGCATGAACTGCAAGTAATGATCGTAGCGGTGACGTGGAATTTCTCCCGTCTCCACCATCTCTTTTACTGCGCACTTCGGCTCTTTCAAGTGCAAACAGCCACGGAATTTACAATTTGGCGCAACTTCATCCATGTCAACAAAGTAACGGGATAGTTCCTCTTTTTCAATATGATCGAATTCGAGCGAACTAAAGCCTGGAGTATCTGCAACAAGTCCACCTGACATCTCAAGTAGCTCGACATGCCTTGTCGTATGTTTTCCACGTCCAAGTGCTTCTGAGATTATGCCCGTCTTTAAGTCGAGCGCAGGCAATACCGTATTTAACAATGTTGATTTGCCAACACCCGACTGTCCCGCTAGAACCGTAGTTTTCCCCTCAAAATAGGGGTTCAACAAGTCAGTCAGTTTAGGGTCGTCAATAAAAGTCTCGATTACATCATAACCGATTTTTTTATAATACGCGGCGGATTCAGCCACCATCTTCAATTCATCTTCGTTCGCCAAATCTTTTTTTGTTAGGCAGATAATTGGTTTTACGTCGAACGATTCGACGACAACAAGAAACCTGTCCAGTAGATAAAGGCTGAATGCCGGTTCTACAATGGAGAATACCAGTAGAGCTTGATGGACATTTGAGATTGGCGGACGAATAAGTTCATTGAATCGCTCATGTACTTCAGTTACCGTCGCATCGTTGTCTTCCACCTGCACATAAGTTACAAAATCTCCAACAAGCGGATGGATCCCGCGATTTCTAAAAACTCCACGTCCTCTGCATTGAATCATTTCTCCATTATTCTCCACGTAATAATACCCGCTGATTGCTTTTCTAATTTGTCCTTCTGGCATTCTTTCACCCCTTCTATTCGTCGCTGTAATGAACCGATTCTTCAATAATAGTTATTGAATCACGCTTAATTTTATAGGCTCCGCTTTGTCCTTCTTCCAAGTTAAGTGAAATTTCTTGCTGCGTCGTTTCTGTTATCGTGAACACCTTAACAGGCGTCGCCATCGTTCTATTTTTGTCTTGAACGAAAATTTGAATACGTTGTGGAACTGGAGCAATCTGTTGGCCGCCGTCAAACTCGTCGTCCTCTTCTCCTTCGTCGCCGTCTTCCCAATCAGGAGTAGGCTCAACTACATCAGGCACATACTCAATTGTCACCTTTTTAACAATTAACTTATCAGGCTTTTTCTCGGCCCCTTTTGAAACGACAACTTCAACTGTTCCGCCTGGTTTAATCTTTGCACCCCTACTCGGGCTTTGCCTAATAACAAGCCCTTCTGATACCGTGTCGGAATGCTCACTTTTTGTCACCTTTATTTCGAATCCAGACGATTTTTCATAGTCCTCTAACTGTTCAGCATTATATCCTGAAAGATCGCCAAGTTCTTTTACGTCTTCCCCTTTACTCACAGTAAAGACTAAATCCGTTTCGCTAGGAATTACTTCTCCTGCCTCCGGGTCTTGTCTAATAATTGTCCCCTCTGCCATTTCAGAAAATTCATATTCAGATTCAATTGACTTAAACCCATCATCATCTAGTAATTCGATAATTTTAGTGACTTCACGGCCAGTATAATCGGCAAGTTTCACCGATTCTTTCCCAGCACTAATATACAAGGTGATTTCTGAGTCGACACTCCGTTTCTTACCCGCCTCAGGTATCGTTTTGATGACTTCCCCTTTTACAACTTCATCGGATTGCTGTTCCTCACTTTTAACCGTCTTGAAGCCTTTTTCTTCGAGCGCATCTTTAGCTTCCATTTCTTCCATTCCAGCCACTTCAGGAATAACGGCCTTTTTAGGCCCTAGTACGCCTGGTACAAGAAGTAAAAGTAGCAACAGTATAATTACACCGGCAATTCCCCCAATAATGAACGGCCACTTCTTCCGCTTTTTTAGAGGCGCTGGTGGTTGTTCAAGTCGAACGGGTTCGATTTTCTTCGTTACTTCAACGCTATCGAATTTTGGTGTTTCACTTACGACAGGTATTGCTCGAGTGCGATCATCATCGAACAGAATGGCGAATTTCTTCTCATTAGCTCGTTCTGGTGATAACACAGTTAGCAAATCATCATACATTTCGTCCGCCGAATCGTATCGGTATGTAGCATCTTTCATAGTGGCTTTTAAGATAACATTTTCTACACTTTGCGGAATCGAAGGGTATACCTCTCTCACTGAAGGCGTTTCTTCCTGCAAGTGTTTTAACGCAATTGCAACTGCAGTATCCGCTGTAAATGGCAATTCACCTGACAGTAATTCGTAAAGTACAATGCCTAATGAATAGATATCAGACTTTTTCGTCGCCATTCCTCCGCGTGCTTGTTCGGGCGATAAGTAATGAACCGTACCAATGACTGAATTCGTTTTAGTATGCGCAGTTGCACTGAGTGCCATTGCAATGCCAAAGTCAGTGATTTTCACATTCCCATCCGGATCCATTAAAATATTCTGAGGCTTCACATCCCGATGGACGATTCCGTTATGATGAGCATTCGCAATTGCAGATACAATCTGCTGCATGATCGGCAAAGCTTGTTCGGGTGTTAAAGCCCCATTATCTTGGATGAACTTTTTTAAGGTTTGTCCTTCAATATATTCCATCACAAGGTAATGCAGCTCATCCTCCTCGCCAACATCGAATATATCGACGATATGCGGGTGCGTAAGACTTGTTGCAGATAGTGCTTCACGTTTAAATCTTCTTTTCAGTGCCTCTTCATTTGCAAAATCATAATTAAGGACTTTTATTGCAACATCGCGGTCCAAGATGACATCATGCGCAAGATATACTTTCGACATGCCCCCGTCGCCAATATTCTTTACAATTTCATAACGGCCACCTATTCTAGATCCGATCATGTAGTAGTCGCCTCCACATCACTCGAGTCAACTAGAATAACGGAAATATTATCTTCTCCGCCCATTTTGTTCGCCAAATCTACAAGTTCTTCCGTCTTTTCACGCAATACGGAATCCGATAGGACAATTTCATGCATCAATTGCTGATTGACTTTATTACTTAAACCATCTGTACAAATAAGCATGTACATGCCATCTTCGAGCTCGAGTGAATAAATATCCGGTACAATCTTTTTTTCCGAACCAATTGCTTTCATAATCCAGTTTCGCTGCGGATGCACCGCAGCCTCTTCTTCCGTAATTTCCCCGCTGTCAAGAAGTGCATTTACATAGGAATGGTCTCGTGTCACTTGACGCACGCTTTGTTCATCAATTACGTATACACGGCTATCTCCAGTATGCGAAATAAGACAAGAGCGTCCACGGATAAGAGCGGCCTCAAGCGTCGTTCCCATTCCTTTATACTCCTCATTTTCACTAGCAAGTTTATAGAGTATGTCATTTACATGAATGACTGCTTCCTGTAGCCACTGTGCCCATTTATCTTCGTCTTCAATTTTTGAACTATCGAGCTCCATGAATTGCTCCCCGATTACTCTGACCGCAGTCGAACTGGCGAAATCTCCGCCGCGATGGCCGCCCATGCCATCTGCTATCACAGCAAGCATGGTGCCACCCGGAAGCGTGTATACAGCTGCACTGTCTTCGTTGACCGTTCTTTTCCTGCCGATATCCGTCAAGACTTCAAATTGCAATGTTCATTCCCCCTTTTTTGCATCTATATATTTTGAAATAAAGAACCCCATTGAATTCACTCCGGCGCTCGGGGATGCCTCCCGCCCAGTGTCCGGTTACTGACACCGAATAGTGCCTGCGCTCAGTTTATCGGGGTATTCATTTATCAAATTTATATAGTTATTCTGCCTACTTACCTATTTTCCGGAAAGCTGCAACAAAAAATCCATCGCTTCCAAAGTGTTGCGGAAGCACTTGAAGGGTATCGTTTTCAATCGCCAACTTCGGTTTGCCAGTCAGTTGTGTCAAAGGAATTTTCTCCATATCCGAATGGCGCTCCAGGAATCGTTCAACCATCCCTTGATTTTCGGTATACTCCACTGTACATGTGCTATAGACGATAACCCCGTCCGGTTTTATCAATTCACGGGCCGTGTCAAGAAGATCCGATTGAATGGCGGTCAACGTATTGAAATCAGCTTGTGTTTTATTGTATTTGATTTCAGGTTTCCTCCGAATAACCCCCAAGCCGCTGCAGGGAGCATCGACTAGAATCCGATCAAATGAAGATAGGGCGTACTGTTCTGTTAATTTTCGGCTGTCTCCACTTAATGCTTTGATTGACGATAGACCTAGTCTATTCGCATTCGCTTCAATAAGCTTCAATTTATGTTCGTGCAAATCATGTGCGAATACTTCTCCCTTATCGTTCATCTTTTCAGCGATATGAGTCGTTTTACCACCCGGTGCGGCACACATATCAAGCACTTTCATGCCTGGCGACAAATTCAAGGCAAGGACGGGAAGCATCGAGCTCTCATCTTGTATAGTGATAAGTCCTTTTTTATAAGCTTCTGTATTTGCAGGATTGCCGCTTTCAGAAATGATACATTCTGGAACTACCTCGCCTTTTCTCACTTCAATTCCTTCTGATTCAAGTAAAGCAGTAACTTCCTCAGGTGTTGCTTTAGCTGTATTGACCCGGATAGTCATTGCTGCTGGATGATTATTTTCATGTGCCATGACGGCCGCTTCTTCTTCACCAAATTGTTCGTTCCAACGCTTAATCAACCATTCTGGATGACTTGTTTCGATAGATGTTTTCAAACTGCCATCTTGCATCTCATCGAGTGAACGGACACCTTTGCGCAATACTGAACGAAGAATGCCATTAACAGTTGGTGCAATCCTCTTGTGGCCGCGTCTTTTCGCAATTTCAACCGCCTCATGGACCACCGCGTGCGGAGGGATTTTCGTTAAATATACGATTTGATATAACGACAACCGCAGAAGTTCACGCACCCAGCCGTCCAATTTACCACGTACAAACGGCTCAAGATAATAATCAAGTGTCATACGGTGTTGGAGCGTACCATACGTCAATTCCGTTAATAAGCCACGGTCTTTCGTTTCAATACCATACTTTTCAATTGTTCTGTGCAACAATAGATTGCTATAGGCTTGATGGTCATTTATTTCTATCAGTATCGAAAGGGCCGCGTCTCGGACGTTGCCGTTCCATATTTTCTTTTTTGGTCTAGTATTCATTGGAAACGGTCCCCTTTACTCCATTTAGATCCGGTTCCGCGAATGAATTCATCCGCTGACATCCGTTTTTTTCCGGCTGGTTGAAGATCCGTTAATGCTACAGCAATAGTATCGCCCGCTTTCACGATAATACGATCACTTTCTATTTCAATAATCGTCCCTGGTAACGCATTGTCAGTTGTAGGGATTTTCTCACTCCACCAAATCTTTACGTTTTCACCTTGGAATACGGTATATGCAACCGGCCATGGATGGAGCCCCCGGATTTTATCATAAATGGCTTTTCCGCTCTCTGACCAATCAATCCGTTCTTGTTCCCGTGAAATGTTGCGCGCAAATATCACGAGCGTTTCATCCTGAACAATTCGCTCATTTGTTTCATTTAAAATAGATGGCAGTGTCTCTTTAAGAAGAGTAGTCCCCGCCACAGATAATGCGGTAAACATGCTCCCCGTATGGTCTGTATCCGAAATGGGCACAGTTACTTGTGAGATAATATCGCCTGCATCGAGTTTTTCGACCATGTACATAATCGTGACGCCTGTTTCTGTTTCTCCGTCCATGATTGCCTGATGAATCGGAGCACCACCGCGATATTTAGGCAGTAAGGATGCATGTACGTTAATGCAGCCAAGACGGGGAACTTCTAACAGTTCCTTCGGTAAAATCTGGCCAAATGCCGCTGTGACGATTAAATCTGGTTCAAGCGCGATGATTTCCTGAAGCTCAACAGAACCTGTAAGCTTTTCAGGCTGAATAATCGGCAAGCCAAGCCGCAGTGCTTCAACTTTCACGGGCGGTGGTGTTAAAATACGTTTTCGTCCAACCGGTCTGTCCGGCTGAGTGACGACCGCTGCGATTGTATGCCCCTCAGCGTGCAGCATCGTTAGAACTGCTACTGAAAATTCAGGCGTTCCCATAAAGACAATCTTCGTCATCGCAGTTCACCTCCGCCGTTTTCACCTACTGCCTCTTCTTCAACCGTTTCTTCCAACTCCGACGGATCAACAACACGGATAATTTTCGAATCGAATAACACACCATTCAAATGATCAATTTCGTGGAGTATCGCCCGTGCTTCATAATCTTCTGCTTCGAGTTCGTAAAGAGAACCATCCCGTTCCTGGGCTTCAATGCGGACAAAGAATGGTCTTTCAACTTCGCCGAACAAATCAGGAAAACTGAGACAGCCTTCCACTTCTACTTCGGAACCTCCGGTTGCTGTCACGACCGGGTTTACCATCTCAATGACATCTTGTCCTTCACCCATATCGACGATGGCGACACGTACAGCCTCGCCAATTTGCGGCGCAGCAAGGCCTATGCCATCCGCCGCTACCATTGTATCGTGCATATCATCTAACAGCCTTGAAAGTTTTTTATCAAATTTCACTACTTCTATACATTGTTTTTGAAGTACCGGAGCCGGATGCTTCACAATTTCACGTATTGCCAAATCTATTCCTCTTTTCTGTCTTGTTATCTAAGATGTTTTAAAGCCCCGGACTGAGGATCGACTCTGACATGGAGATTCCACGTCTAGACTCCAGCGCCTAGCCCGGGCCCACACGAAGTGGGTCATGCTGGGGGAGGGATAGAACTACATCCCTCCTTGTTGACACAGGACGTGGCGTCTTAGGTTGCGTTCCATTAAACAGGCGCTTGCGCTTTTGTCTAATAAATGGACGCTGGTTCTACGTCGACGGTCATTGTCAGACCTGCTTTTATCCAGTCCGTCCGGTAGTACTTAATGAGCTGTTGCAGTGTTTCTGTCAACTTGGGCTCTTTTTTGTATTTTATCAAACATTGGTAGCGATATCTATTGTTCACTCGACTGATAGCGGAAGCAGTTGGCCCGATGACAACTGTATCTGCTGATAAGTTCTGTTTTAGATAACGGGCACCCTTCTCAGCAAAGTCAGCTACTTTCAATAAGTCTTCATGTGTAAACTGAATAAGTGTGACGAAATAAAATGGAGGATAACCATATTGTCTTCTTGCCGCCATCTCCATATTGTAAAATGGCTCGTAATGCTGCGCTTTCGCCAAATCGATGGCATAATGCTCGGGTGAATAGGTCTGAATGAAAACTTCTCCGGGCAATTCGTGGCGTCCAGCCCGTCCACTTACTTGCGTCATCAATTGAAAGGTTTTTTCGGCGGCACGGAAATCAGCAAGATGCAGTGTCGTGTCTGCTGCGAGCACACCGACGAGTGTAATATTTGGGAAATCGAGCCCTTTTGCAATCATTTGCGTGCCGAGCAAAACATCCGCTTTTCCTTCACTGAACTGCCTAAGCAACCGTTCATGTGAACCTTTTTGTCTCGTCGTATCGACATCCATTCGGAGGACTCGTGCTTCTGGAAACAGTTTTGCAATTTCTTCTTGTGCTTTTTGAGTCCCCGTTCCGAAAAACCGAATATGTTCACTTTTACATTCCGGACAAACAAGCGGTACCCGTTCTTCATGACCGCAATAATGGCATTTCAGCTGTTCGTGTGCACGGTGATACGTCAGCGAAATATCACAATTTGGACATTCAACGACCGTACCGCAATCCCTGCAAAGGACAAAGGACGAAAAGCCGCGCTTATTCAGGAACAGGACAATTTGCTCTTTCTTCTCCAATCGAACGCGGATCGCTTCCGCAAGCGGCAATGAAAACATCGAACGATTGCCCGTTTTCAATTCTTCCCTCATATCAACAACCGTTACAGCAGGAAGTGCCTGTTCTTTTGGACGTTTTGTCAGCGTTAACAATGTATATACGCCTTTTGACGCCCGTGCATATGATTCCAGTGATGGTGTTGCACTGCCAAGAATGACGGGACAATTGTAGTATTCTGAACGCTTAATGGCAACATCCCTTGCATGGTAACGTGGCGTATCATCTTGCTTATAAGTGGACTCATGTTCTTCATCCAAAATGATAATGCCTATATTTTCAAAAGGAACGAATATTGCCGATCTTGCACCGACGACAACTTTTACCTCACCCCGTTTTATTTTCCGCCATTCATCGTACTTCTCACCAGCGGATAACCCGCTATGCATCACCGCAACAAGCGAACCGAAACGTTCTTTGAAGCGTGATGTCATTTGGGGCGTCAAGGAAATTTCCGGAACAAGGACAATTGCTTCTTTACCTGTATCCAACACACGTTTGATGGCGCGTAAATACACTTCTGTTTTCCCGCTACCTGTAACGCCGTGAAGAAGGAATGTCTCCGCTTTTTGGCCGTCTGACGAAGCCGCGATGTAATCAAGTGCAGTCTGCTGTTCGTCAGTTAAATGTTCGGGAATTGCTGTATCTTTCAGTTGAGGTGCATCAGGTTCACGATATACTTCAGTAAATTCCTCGAAACCTGCACCTCTTTCGATAACCGCTTTCAATACAGCTGGCTGAATCCCGGATTGTTCCATCAATTGTTTCGCACTGATTGTCTGTCCTGCACGTTCAATCATCCAATGGATTAATTCCACTTGTTTTTTAGCATTTGAGTGAATGGTTTCTAGCAATCCACGAAGTGTCGCTTCATCTGCCATACGGATCATTCGTAGTTTTTTAATTGCAGTTTGCTGTCTTACAGCAGTATCAACACTGACAATCTCCTGACTTGCATAGGTTTTCAACATCCTCATCAATTCAGAAGTGTCCACTTCTTTCATTGGAATTCGTTTCCTGCCCGCCAAAAAAGCGATAAAGTCCTCGTCTTCAATCCGTTCCGGTTCTTCAACGATGATGAACTTTTCATATTTTGCCCGCATTGCAGCAGGCAACATCACTTGAAGGGCATCTATTTCATATGACAATGTCTCAACCGCAAGCCAGCGGGATAAATCGAGCAATTCATCAGAAATTACCGGATCTAAGTCAATTAGTTCATCAATCGGTTTAATCTTCCCGATTGCAAGTTCGCTCTCTTCTTTTAGTCTTGTTACATAGCCAAGCACTTTCCGTGGTCCGAATGGTACTTTCACGCGTATCCCGGGCTCGATAACCGATTCTAACTTTGCTGGCACAAGGTAATCAAACGGCCTATCGATTGGATAAGCCGCTACATCTACAATCACTTCAGCGATCATTTAGCTGATCACTTTCTTCTTGTATAATTGTTTCAAGCAACAGGATGGCTAGGTCTTTTTTTGGCATTGCTTGGAACGGCTTATTCGTTCCGTACTTCGAAAGTAGTGTCACGACATTCGTATCCTTCCCGAATCCCGCATCCGGATCGGTCACGTCGTTGATAATAATGTAATCCAGGTTTTTCCTCTTCAGTTTATCCATGCCATAGCCAACTGCATTTTCAGTCTCAGCTGCAAAGCCGACAAGGATCTGATCTGTCTTCATCGAACCAATCGTTTTCAAAATATCAGTCGTCCGTTCGAGTTCAATAATCGAGTCCCCCGGTTGTTTTTTCATTTTCTGCGGATGGATATCTCTTGGACGATAGTCTGCGACAGCGGCAGCCTTGATGACAATCGAGGCTGCCTCAAATCGGTCACGTACTGCTTCGAACATCTCCGCTGCACTTTCTACATCAATGACTGTCACTCCCGCCGGTCTGTCCAACCCGACCGGACCAGAAATAAGTATGGTAGTAGCACCTAGCGCTGTGGCGGCTTCTGCCATTGCATAGCCCATTTTGCCGCTCGAAAAATTCGACACATAACGTACCGGATCAATTCGTTCCCGTGTCGGTCCTGCAGTGATTAAAACTTTCTTCCCGGAAAGCGGCAAATGTTTTGGTGTTGTGAACCGGTCTGTGATCAGTTCCACAATCTTCTCAGGCTCTTCCAGACGCCCTTTCCCTACATATCCGCATGCCAAAAATCCTTCAGAGGGTTCAATGAATTTATAACCATCTTCATGTAGCACACTAATATTGCGGATAACCGCTTTATTTTCATACATATGAACGTTCATGGCCGGTGCAATCCAAACTTCGGCTTGAGTGGCCAGAAGAGTTGTCGTTACCATATCGTCTGCAATTCCGTGCGCAAGTTTACCAATAACATTCGCTGTAGCAGGAGCAACAACTACTAAATCCGCCCAATCAGCTAAATCAATATGTGCAATGACACGGGAATCTTTTTCATCGAATGTATCAAAAAAAACATCGTTCCGCGACATTGCCTGAAACGTGAGCGGGGTGACAAATTCCTTTGCCGATGCAGTCATAATGACTTTCACATCCGCTCCCGCCTGCGATAACTTACTAACAAGTGCAACAGCTTTATAGACCGCGATGCCGCCAGTTACACAAAGGAGGATTTTTTTATTCAGCAACACTATCTCATCCCTTCTAAAATGACAAACTCCCAAAGAAAAACTCGTTTCTAAGGGAGTATCACGTTTACTTATAATAATGAAAGTTTAAAGTAAGCTCCACAAAAGGGAACTTACTTATACTTCGTCTTCGTAAATGATTGAGTCGTCAGTCTTTTGTTTAGACAACATGCCTGCCGCCACTTCTTCAAGTGCTTTGCCGACATTCTTTTTCGATGTATAAGAAGGTAGCAGTTTAGTTCCTTCTTCTTGCATTTGACGCGCCCGTTTTGAAGCAAGTGTTACGAGTGTGTATTTTGAATCAATTTTTTCCTTCAAAGAATCGATTGATGGAGTTAACATTGTTTATTCCCCTCTCAGCATACCTAAATAGATTTTTTCAACACGTTCTCTGCGGCAATGTTCTGCGGTGACAATGGCATTGATACGATCACAAGCATTAGTTACTTCATCGTTTTCTACGACGTAATCGTACAAATTCATCATTTCAAGTTCTTCACGCGCTTTCAAGATACGTGATGCAATGACTTCGGCTTCTTCAGTACCTCTTCCTACAAGTCGGTCTTCAAGTTCCGACAAACTTGGCGGGGCAAGGAAAATAAATAACCCATCTGGAACTTTGGCGCGGACTTGCGCTGCTCCTACAACCTCAATTTCGAGGAATACATCTCTGCCAGCGTCAAGCGTCGCATTGACATAATCAAGCGGAGTACCGTAATAATTGCCCACATACTCGGCATATTCTAGCAGCTTATCTTCCTCAACCAACCGTTCGAATTCATCTCTCGATTTGAAGAAGTAGTCAGTTCCATCCACTTCACCTTCGCGGGGACTTCTCGTCGTCATCGAAATCGAGTATTCATAGTTCGTATCAGGTTGTGTAAAAAGCTCTTTTCGAACCGTCCCTTTGCCTACACCAGAAGGTCCGGACAGGACAATCAGAAGCCCACGTTGTTTGTACATGCAATCCCTCTTCTTATTTAATATGAATTTATAGTGAAGCTTCGGCACAATCATGCCGGCTCCGATCGTTATTGTTTGAAACAATCTGTTCATATTATACCATATATGCCCCTTGGAGTGCTAAAATGGGGAAAACGATTTGAAAGAGGAATCCTAATGGCATTTGATGGTTTATTTACAACGGCGATGGTGCAGGAGTTACAAGTCTTGAAAAATGGACGCATTTCTAAAATCCATCAGCCAAACGCACAAGAAGTCGTATTCCTTATCCGAGCAGACGGTAAGAATCAAAAACTTCTTATTTCAACTCACTCAGCGTATTCACGCATCCAACTGACAGAAGAAGCAATTACGAACCCTTCTGAACCACCTTTATTTTGCATGGTTCTGCGTAAACATCTAGAAGGCGGTTCAATTACATCTATCGGTCAATTTGGTACGGATAGAATTATTACGATAGACATCAAAGCAAAAAATGAAATTGGGGACGATATTAACAGACGATTGTATGTCGAGATCATGGGCAGACACAGTAACCTGCTACTCGTAGACCCCGACCGTATGATCATTATCGAAAGTATGAAACACTTACCGCCATCAGTAAATAGTTACCGGACAATATTACCGGGGCAACCTTTCATACCCGCTCCCCCGCAGGATAAAATCAATCCCTTTGCGATCACAGAGGAACAGTTTCGCGGGTTGCTACCGGAGCTGGAAAGTACACGGGACATCGTCCAACGATTTTCAGGCTTTTCACCAGTTAATGCTGAAGAATTATTATATCGCTTGAAAAATGCTTCGGCCGCGGATCAATTCATCGTTTTCACATCTCTTCTTGGTTCGTTTAAAGGAATAGATAGCACGCCAAATATTTCAGAAGTCGGAACAAAAACCGTATTTTCTGCAACGGCACTGACCCATGCGGATAAGACAATTGCTGATTATCAAACCCTTGGTGATTTACTGGATAAAGTGTACTTTGCAAGGGCTGAAAGAGAGCGTGTAAAGTCGCAAGCAGCAGATCTTGAACGTTGGTTAGACAACGAGATTGCCAAGTTGAATTTAAAAGTGAAGAAACTTGTCAAAGAAAAAGAGGCAGCTGGGAAGCTGGATACATTCCAGCTCTATGGTGAACTGCTTACTGCAAATAGCTATGCCATTGAAAAAGGGGCAACGGAAGCAACTGTCGCGAATTATTATGATGAAGGCACAACGGTTACCATTCCGCTTGATCCGAGAAAGTCACCAATCGATAACGCCCAACGTTTTTACACGCGGTATTCGAAAGCGAAAACTGCACTTATCATGATTGCTGAACAACTTGAAAAGGCAGCAGATGATATTGCCTACTTTGAAATGATTAAACAGCAAGTAATGCAAGCATCCCCTATAGACATCGCAGAAATACGTGAAGAACTGGCGGAACTTGGTTTTCTGAAGGCCCGTAAGTCGAAAAAGAAACTTAAACCGAAAAAACCAGTACCTGAAACATATGTATCGTCTGCAGGCGTGAAGATCTCCGTCGGCAAGAACAATAAGCAAAATGACTATTTAACGTTTAAAATTGCATCCAGAGAACAAACTTGGCTCCATACAAAAGATATCCCTGGATCACACGTCGTCATCCATGATGCGCATCCTGACGAAGAAACAATTCGTGAGGCCGCAATCCTTTCTGCCTATTTCAGTAAAGCCCGCGGATCTTCAGCTGTAGCAGTTGACTACACTGAAGTTCGGCATGTTAAAAAGCCGAACGGTTCGAAGCCGGGCTTTGTTATTTATTTTGAGCAGAAGACGATTTTAGTAGACCCAGATGAGGATGTAGTAATGAAACTGCGTAAATAAAGAAGTGCTATTCCACACTGATGATATCTATCGTGGAATAGCATTTTCTATTTTATAAACTAATAGGGTACTTGGTCAGAGACGTGCAATAACTTCCGACAATTCACTTTGACACGTATTCACTTTTATCGATTCTATGATAATCAGATAGTTGAATCACTCGAACGTTGCCTGTGTTCAGCTCATGATAAATCCCTCTGCTATCCCGAAACGAAATGTATTGGTCCCGCTCGCTTCGAATCAGCTCCTCTGCTGCTTCTTGAGACTCCATATGAATAAATCTTCTGATATAATGCTCTTCATCAAAGAAGTATGTGATTTTAAATTCTTTCATACTATCTACCTCCCGATTTTCATAAGTAGGATAAATCCTTCAACGAATCCAGCCCATTTTCAGTAAGGTTTCTACACTTACTCTGAAATTTCAGCCTGTCCATTTCTCAGCATCCCTATTCTTCAATTTCCGAAAACCACCATCAAAAAAACGAACTTCGAAACTATGATACACTTAATTCGGGTAATGAATGGCTGATGGCAAACAGTCCAGATCATTAGGGAATTGTAACATTCAGGTTAATCAGCGGTCTGTATATATTTCTAAAATAGAGGGAGGGTTACTGTTGACGATAGATGGACCAATCAAAAAATATGATGAACTGCCTGACATGAGAGAGTTTATAGTTTTATTGGACATTACACAAGGACTTGTATTCCAGAAGTAAACGATTCAAACAACAGCAAATTCTAGTAAAACTCCCCCTATAACAGCAAGTTCTTTATCCAATGATTCTATAAAGAATTGCTCTCTCTATCATTCTTCTTTAATGAGGGCGTAATATCCCTCCCTTCTGGCGATTAATACATACACCCAATATGCTGCTTTATGCCCGATTCATTTTTAATCCGGATAACTGGAAAAACTGAGGAGGAACTAAGAACATGACACTTTTCAAAAAAGTAACTGGACTTGGAACGGTTGCACTTTTGGCACTTGGACTTGCAGCCTGCAACAGTGATAACACAAAAATCGATGATGGTAAAACTGCTGAAACAACCGTAACGGCCGGTGACTCTGTTGACCACACAATTACAGGGATCGATCCCGGCTCAGGACATATGGAATTAACAGCAAGAGCTCTTAAAGAATATGACCTGACAGATTGGAATCTCACGTCAGGCTCAGGCGCTGCAATGACTGCTGCTTTGAAAAAAGCATACGATAAAGAAGAACCTATAATCGTAACGGCCTGGAGTCCACATTGGATGTTTTCAAAATTCGATTTAAAGTATTTGGATGATCCTAAACTGGTCTACGGCGACTCTGAAGAAATTCATTCGATTGTTCGCACAGGAATGAAGAAAGATCTCCCTGAAGCTTATACAGTATTCCAACGATTTAATTGGGATATGGATGATATGGGAGAAATCATGATTGCAATTGAAGACGGGACAAAACCGGAAGAAGCAGCACGAACATGGATTACCAGCAATAAAGAAAAAGTGGCGGTATGGACAGATGGCGTACCTAAGGTGAATGGCGATAAGATCAATCTGGTGTACGCCCCTTGGGACAGCGAGCTTGCCAGTCATAATATGATGAAACTTATCCTTGAAGATCTTGGTTATAATGTCAATTTGTCGATGGTGGAACCAGGTCCTATGTTCTCAGCAATTGCTGATGGAAGTGCTGATGCAACTTTCGCTGCTTGGTTGCCGAATACCCATAAAACTTATGTAGATAAATTTGATGGTAAGTTAGATGATATCGGTATTAATATGGTAAACGTAAAACAAGGATTAGCTGTGCCGACCTATATGAAAGATATCAATTCCATTGAAGATTTAAAAAAATAATTTTATAAAACCAGCCCATTGCTTTTAGCGGTGGGCTGATTTGCTTTCAACAACCCTTTTTCATCCATATATGTCGAATTATAGAAACCCATTGAATCTGCTGTGGCGCTCAATAATGAAAGAGTTGTAATTCGGGGTGCGGATTGTAGAAGGCTTGGCGCTTTGGGGATGCCTCTCGCCATAAGCCTGGATTAGCGCTTCGCATCCAGTCTTATGGCTTCGGCGCCCCCTTTGCCGCGCCTGCGCTAGGGTGTTCATTATCAAGAAAAATGTGATTTTGAGATGTAGATGGCGAGAGTATAAGGTGATTACTAGTTGATACTATAAAAAATTCCATTGAACCGCTGCGGCGCTAGGGGATG
>DYWT01000219.1 GCA_020742515.1 Sporosarcina psychrophila | reverse complement strand
ATAGGGGAAGAGGGAGAAAAAATGATTAAAGACTTAGACCGCATTAATGAGCTAGCAAAAAAACAACGTGAAGAAGGTTTGACAAATGCCGAAATGGTTGAACAAACAGTATTGCAGCAAGACTACTTACGAGAAATTCGTGGGCAAGTTCTGAACACTGTTTCAGGTATAACTGTGATTGACCCACTTGGGGAAGACGTCACACCTGAGAAGCTTCGCCAAGAGAAGGGACGTTAAACATATGAGATTAAGTATACTAGATCAAGCACCTGTTACTAGTGGAAATACTGCCCCAGGTGCTTTGAAAAAAGCAGAAGAACTGGCTATCTTGGCAGATGAATTAGGCTACCATCGGATGTGGATGGCTGAACATCATGGAACAAAATCATTTGCAAGTTCAGCACCCGAAGTAACAGCAGCTCACTTGGCTGCCAAAACGAAAAACATTCGTATTGGTACAGGCGGTGTAATGATGATGCATTATTCGCCATTGAAACTAGCTGAAGTGTTTAAAACATTGAGTGCGTTTTCTCCTGGTCGAATTGACTTTGGTGTCGGTCGCGCGCCGGGTGGGGATAACCAAGCCATTTATGCATTATCAGAAGGCCGCAAACCGATGGTCAATGATATGTATGAGAAATTTGAGACGGCACTCCAATTGATTAACGATGAAGTGCCGGAAGACAATTTGTACAACAAAACAATCGCAACCCCTTCTACTATCGTTTTACCGGAAGCATGGTTGCTTGGTTCGAGCGGCAACAGCGCAATCCAGGCAGGTCGGATGGGTGTAGGCTATTCGTTTGCGCAGTTCTTCAACGGCGGTATGACTAAAGAGATTTTAGATGCATATAAAAAGAATTTCCAACCCTCGGTGTTCTTGGAAAAACCGGAAATCAATGTGTCCTATATGGTAACGGTAGCTGAAACAAAAGAAGAGGCTGAATTCGAAGCTGTACCTCAGGACATTGCCCGTTTAATGCTAATGAAAGGTCACCTCGGGCAATCCTTAACACCTGAAGAGGCCCAAGATTATCCGTTGACGGAAATGGATCGTATGACCATTAAAGAAAATCGTAAACTGCATTTAGTGGGAACAGCTAAAGAGATTGCGACGCTGTTACAAACAGAGCAGGAGCATTACGGATTTGATGAAGCCATGATTTGCAGCATTCCTCATTCGCAAAAGAAACGCTTGGATGTTTATCGCTTATTGGCGAAGGAACTTTTTTGATGTTGAATTCATAAAAAAGAGAGAGCGCCGTCAATTCCACGAAGCTGGAATTGGCGGCGTTTTTTTGCTCATTTATCCTGTTGTAGATGAAAAGAGATCAATTCTACGTTTTCATACATATTAAATGGAATTAAAGCCATCCTCCTTTAAGAAGAGCAATTTAGGGAGGAATCGTATTGAAACAAAAAATTGTATTGTCCATCATGCTGTCTGCGCTATTGATTGCAGGCGGATGCGGGAAGGATGGCATGAAACTACCGGTCAGCGGAGAAAGCGTCGCAGCGTTAATTGCCCCAATTTTGAATACGGAAGGGAAGAAAATTGGTGAAGCCAGTTTTGTTGAAGGGGCTGATGGTGTGACAATCAACATTCAGGCTGAAGGGTTACCGCCTGGCAAACATGGCATTCATATTCACGAAAAGGCTGTGTGTACACCACCCGATTTCAAGTCGGCGGGCGGCCATTTTAATCCGGAAAATAAAGAACATGGATTTGACAATCCAAAAGGGTTTCACTTAGGTGATTTGCCGAATCTCGAAGTAGACGCAGATGGCAAAGTTAATGCTGAAGTCACAACTGCCTTTGTTACATTGAAGCCGGGCGTTGATAATTATCTTCTCGATAGTGATGGCAGTTCGCTTGTTATTCATGAAAAAATGGATGATTATAAAACAGATCCAGCGGGTGATTCAGGTGATCGTATTGCCTGCGCAGTCATCGGTGGGAAGAAGTAAGCATAGATTTTGAAGAGATCTAGTAATGGTGTCAATACCATTGATAGTCATGGCGAATCCCAACTTAGTCATGCCACTCCAGCCTGAATTCATGGCTCGTCAGAAATTAGTCATGGCGCTGCCCGTCGTTCATGGCCACTCCCGAATTAGTCATGCCACTCCAGTCTGAATTCATGGCTCGTCGGAAGTTAGTCATGGCGTTGCGCGTTGTTCATGGCCACTCCCGAATTAGTTATGTCACTCCAGTCTGAATTCATGGCTCGTTGGAAGTTAGTAATGGCGCTGCCTGCCGAAACGCGATAACTATATTCAAAGTTAATAAAAAAACCGGCGGATGCATCGTTAAGATGTGCATCTGCCGGTTTTTCATTCAAGGTTTTAATATGACTTTAATACACTCATCTTGATGATCATTGAAATGTTGATACGCAGTGGCGGCTTCTTCAAGCGGCACTACATGGGAAATGATTTCCGTCGGGTCGAATTCACCTTTTGTGATTTTATCAAAAAGCATGGGCATGTAATGGATAACGGGAGCTTGTCCCATTTTGAGCGTGATATTGCGCTCGAATAAATTACCGAGAGGGAACATGTTGTAAAGGGATCCGTAAACACCTGTCAGCTGAATGGTACCGAATTTCCTTACAGCATTATGAGCGATGTCGATGGCGCTTAAAGTGCCGCCCTGCAACTTCATTTTCTGTCCGGCTTTCTCGAGGATATTCTTTTTGCCGTCCATCCCGACGCAATCGATGACAATGTCGACTCCGCCGCTGGTCATTTCTTTAATATGGCCGCCCATATTATCAAAGTCCTCGAAATTCAGCGCTTCTACTTTATTCATTTTAATGGCATGGTTCAGACGGTACGGGACGTGGTCGATTGCCAGTACGCGTTTAGCACCTTTCATCCAAGCGAATTTCTGAACCATAAGTCCGACTGGCCCGCATCCGAGGACGGCGACTGTATCTCCTTTTTTAACGCCGGCATTTTCTACGCTCCAATAAGCTGTCGGCAGGACGTCTGACATAAAAAGAAGGGCTTCGTCAGGAAGCTCACATGATTCTGGGATGACAAACGGTGTGAAGTTGCCATAAGGCACACGTAAATACTCCGCTTGTCCGCCTGGATAATTGCCGTAGCGCTCTGTGAAACCGAGATAACCGCCCGTATCCACATGGGGGTTCGAATTCGAATTATCGCATTGGCTTTCCATTTCATGTTCACAATAAAAACAATGCCCGCATGCCAAATTGAAAGGGATAACGACACGGTCTCCTTTTTTTACTTTCGTCACATTTGGTCCGACTTCCTCGACAATGCCCATCGGTTCATGACCGATGACATAGTCTTTATGCGTCGGTAAAGCGCCTAAATAGATGTGCAGATCTGATCCGCAAATAGCAGTTGAAGTTACTTTGACGACAATGTCATCAGGTTTTTCGATTTTTGGGTCATCCACTTTCTTAACTTTAATATCTTTTGCACCTTGGAATGTAACAGCCTTCATTGAGAAATCCCCTCCATTTACTTAATAGTCTATCCAATTCCCTGAATATGACCCATTAATCCTAATTGGAGCTTATTTCAGTAAAAAATTCTCAGTGTAGTAAGGCTGCAATTTTTCATTGAACGAAACACCTGTGCCAAGATGGCTGTAACTATCGAGTAAAATGTTTTCACGGTGGCCTTCAGAATTCATAAGACCTTCGTGGGCGAATATGCTGCTCGATTGGCCGTAAGCAAGGTTTTCACCTGCTCCACGGAACTTAACACCGTCATCTGCCATTCGGTCGAACGGAGACTTGCCTTGTTTATTATCGTGGCTGAAATAATCATTCTCCGCCATATCGATGCTGTGTTTGCGTGCGGTTATTGCAACGTTGGATTCCCACTTAAGGGAGGAAAGTCCGTGGCGTACGCGTGCCGCATTCGTTAAGTCAAAAAGTTGTTGCTCGAATCCGTTTCGTAATTGTGTATTACCGCCGGCATAGATACCAGTTTTTCTCTTTTCCAATGAGTCGCTAATGAGCTGGATGGCTGTTACTTTTTCATTTTGATGTAAATCATAAAATACGTAGGTATACGTTTCACCTGATTTAAAAACGTCGAACCCTTCACTCTCCTGAAGAATGTAAATGTTTAATCCCTTGCGAATTTCTTTGATAGGTTCACCTAATGTTTCCCGGACCGCTGATTTTAGTGAGCCATATTTTATGCCTGCCGTCGATGAAATGAGGTCATCATTCGTATAAATGGCGTTCACATTCCGTTTTTCATCGAAGGAAACCATGACAAAATTTTGATAGCCATCGTGATAGGTGAACCATTCGGTACCATATTCGTTCATAGAATGGTTTTTTGGCTGACCAAGTTCAGCTGTCACTTTATCTTCCGGACTACCGAGTTCAATATTGTGAATGGAGAACCCTGTTTTCACTGGTTTATCCAACACGGGTTTTTCCACGGTGGGGATTGATTCTTCCTTTTCCGCTGTCTTTGATGTCAGGAAAGATACCACTTTGTCTGTGGTGTTGCTTATATAGTGGATAGCTGTATCTAAGGATTCTTTCGTCAAAAGAGCATCGATTTTTTCGTCGACGGGCTCAAGAAAAGAGATGTCGATATATTGTGAAACTGGTTCTTCCCAGTAAGGTTTTGTGAAATAAAGTGCAGCTATGAAAAGGATGAAAAGGAATAATCGTTTCATTGAATCGCCTCCTGTCTTCTATTGTAACCTCCAGGCAACAGTTGAATACAGTATGAACCTATTTTCGTGGCGTCCTTGTATGGTGTTAATAAACTAAATTCACTCCATTACCAGTACCTGCCGAAAAGCTGTATACTAATAGAACAACAGATGATCGGAGTTTTCAACGTATGACTATATCGAAAAAAGTGATCAATGCACAAGTAATGGAAAGCAACTCGCATGTATTCAGATGTCCAATCTGCTCATCTGGTATGGTCATGGTAGACAAGTCACAGCTCGTTTGTTTAGATAATCACTCATTTGATTTATCGAAAAACGGCTACATTAACTTGGCCCCACAGGCACATGTGACAAAATACGATAAAACGCTTTTTGAAGCGAGGAAAACGGTGATGAGCAGCGGTTTTTTTAATCCGGTTCTTGAATATATTACCGCTATAGCGAGTGAACATCTCGAAGGGCGAGAACAAGCTTTCATTCTAGACGCGGGTTGCGGCGAAGGCACGCATTTGTCGGCCATTCTATCTCAATTGCCAGGCGACACTATTGGGGCCGGTATTGACCTTGCGAAAGAAGGAATCACTGCGGCATCGAAAGAATATCCAGGTTCCATTTGGAGTGTAGCGGACCTTGCGAACTGTCCGTTTCAAGCTAACCAATTCGATGTCATTCTAAATATTTTATCGCCAGCGAATTATGCAGAGTTTACCCGTTTGTTGAAATCGGACGGGCTATTCATAAAAGCGGTGCCAGAAAGTGGTTATTTGAAAGAGCTTAGGGCAATCTTTTATGAAGAGGGAGAGCGAAAAGACGATTCGGATCCCGTAGTGCGGTTCAAGGAACACTTCGATTCTGTCACAACAAAACGCCTTACTTATCTGTTTCCGCTAGCACCTGCTCTTCTAGCGCCTCTTATACGGATGAC
>DYWT01000218.1 GCA_020742515.1 Sporosarcina psychrophila | reverse complement strand
ATAAAACAGCTTGAGATGATAACAATATGTTTTAATCGTATTTGGCGCTTTCCCCGTATTATCCAAGTACTTTATATATCTCTTAACCGGTTCTACCACTTCAAAATTTTTGTCTAATAGTATGTATAATGGATATGATTTTTCCTCAACAACTACTTTTTGAACTTTCATTTCTCCACCACCTTTAAATACCTTAACTCCTATAAATAATACCTATATTTATTCATTAGTTAAAGTATTGAATTAAAAAAATCCTAAACTTTAAGTACTTAGAGTACTCTAGTTTAGGATACTATGTTTATAGGGTTACCGCTCGGATGGTTATGCGCGACAATAATGGACGCTGCAGATCGCTTTACTGCTTCACGAAAAATTTCGCGTGGATGGACTATACTTGAGTTCAAACTGCCGATAAAAATAGTTTGCTTGTGAAGAACTTCATTTTTAACATTTAAAAAAAGTGTTACGAAATGCTCTTGGTTAAGTGAAGCCATGTCCGTCATTAAATAGGCTGCCGCATCTTCCGGCGACCTTATCGTGTAACGCCCCTCCGAATGTTTTCGGTACATGCGTTTGCCGATTTCAGCAGCCGCAAGAAGTTGGACAGCCTTCGCTTTGCCAACCCCTTTAACCAACATCAGCTCTTCAATTGTAGCATCTTTTAAATCTTGAATTTTATCAAAAGAGGACAGAATCCGATTGGCAAGAACGAGAACTGATTCCTGTTTTGTCCCCGTGCGCAGTAATATCGCAATCAATTCTTGGTTGGATAAACTTTCTGCACCTTGCCTAATGAGACGCTCGCGCGGCCTGTCCGCTACATGTACATCCCGGATCATCATTTTAGGCTGAAGATCAATAGTCAATGAATGATACACCGTCTTTCAATCCTATAAAGGACAGCTTCCGCATATGCTCTGTCAACTTTGCAATGGGCAAGCCCATGACATTGTAATAATCACCATCAATCTTTTCAACTAGCAATGCGCCAGCCGTTTGTATACCGTACCCACCGGCCTTGTCCATCGGATCGCCTGATTCTACATAGGAGTTAATCAAAGTAGAGTCAAGTTCTCTGAAAGTGACTTTAGTCTCCGCAGCGAATGTACTTAACATTCCATCCTTAAATACTCCGACGCCCGTAATAACAGTATGTGTTTCCCCAGAAAGTTCTCTCAAAAAACTTTTTGCTTGTTCTTTACTTTCAGGTTTTGAATAGAGCTTTCCCTTATGCACAACAATCGTATCTGCGCCGATCACGATAGAATCAAGCTCATCATTCGCTACAGCCTGCGTTTTCCTTGCAGCAAGTTTCCGGGCATAGCCTTGGTAGTCATTATTTTCCAGTTCCAGTTCTTCAGATACATTGCTCGGTACAACTGTAAATGGAAAGCCGAGCAGACTTAGAATTTCTTTCCTACGTGGAGATGCCGAAGCTAGAATAACTGGATTAGCAACTTTAAATTTCAATGTAAATTCCCCCTTTAGCCAATCATACTGGATAAAAGGTCATGTGAAAATTGTATTAAAACCACCAAAATTCTGATTTGATCCCTTTTCCACCCTCAAAACGTAATTTTGACACAATTCTCAGTATGTGAATAATGGGATAGAAGGTGCAATCTGACGATACGTAAATCCTTCGTAAATGCTGTAATGGCAGTTATATTCTTGTTAAATTCTTTTGTTTTCTCATCTTCTTTTCCTTCTTTTTTATCTTCATCCAAATAATTAATTTTAGCGATCTCTGTCTGAGTTAGAGCGTGGCGCAATTTCCCCGCGCCGATTGCCCCGCAAGCTGAAGTATCCACTATGATTGCTTTCCGATACGTACCTTCAGATTCACTAGAATCAATCTCCCCTTCCGTCAATCCGACAGCCGTCCAGACGAAATACGTATCGTTCGCCTGGATAACTGCTGCTTTCGCAAGAGCGGGATCTTCTGCAATGAATAAGGCCGCTGACTCCGATGAAGAGAATGCGCCATGCTGCTTAGCAAATAATTGTAATGGCTTTTCGGCAGGTTGCGCTGAATTTTCAACTGGCGCCGGACCTGCTGCAGGTAACTCTTTGCCACTAATAGTGGCACTCTCGTCTTTCCCTTTTGTACCAACAAGTATTAGACCAATTACTGCGACAGCTGCGACGCCTATGAGAACACCGTGAAGCATCGCCATGAAGACTGTCACTTTCGAATAGCGTTTTCCGAATTTCACTGCTGACCACCCCGTTTTTTTATCCAGCTTTAGCGCCTGACCATAGCGCTTGCGCTTTTATAGTTAACGGTATCAGAATGAACATGAAAAAGAACAAGACGTATGTCGCCTTGCCCTAATAAACTTATCGACTTAACTAAACAGATTCCCATACCAACTGACAAAATCGGCACCCCAGAAATAAGCGATGACTGCGGCGCCCGCAATCGAAGGGCCGAACGGAATTGGTGTTTTCCGTCCTTGTCCAGTTTTTTTCAAAATGATTAGCCCGGCGATAGAGCCGATAACGGCTGCTAAAAAAAGTGTCACGAGCGTATTCATCGTACCGAGCACGAGCCCGATAACGAAAAACAATTTAATGTCTCCACCGCCCATGCCCCCTTTCGACACAACAGCGATGAGAAAGAGTACTCCAAAGCCCACTGCCGCTCCGAGGAAGCTATCCCACCAAGGCTCAAGGGGAATGAACAACCGTAGACCCGCAAGCAATACAGCGAACGGGAGAAGCACTTTATCAGGAATGAGCATATAGGCGATATCTGATACTGTAATGATGACAAGAAGCGACATAAACAAAATGGCAATGACCAGTTCTGCGCCGAAATCGAGCACATAAAAGGATAGTGCGAACAGAACACCGGTCACGAATTCTATGAGTGGATAAATGGGGCTAATTTTTGATCCGCATTTCCTGCACTTTCCTTTTAGAAAAAGGTAAGAAAAGACTGGAACAAGATCAAGGAACTCCAGTTTCCGGCCACATGTCGTGCAATGGGAAGGCGGTGACACGATAGATTCCTTTTTTGGTATGCGTAAGCCAACGACGTTAAAGAATGAGCCGAAGACGATTCCGTAGATGAAGAATAGGATTGTTATTACAATCGTCATTTGCTATCCCCCTCTTCCCTCACATCATTATAAGGCGTCGGATCGATTTTTTCGCTGGGAGGCGGCGCATCAATTTTAGGCACTTCATGCTGTAGTCCCACTAAATCTGGTCGATAAAATGCGGAAAATGCCACCGTCATTTCAAGCAACCCTTCAGTTAGTTCCTGATCGCGGACTTCCCCGGGTGCGTTGAAGTTGATGGAATCAATTATAAAAATTCGTTCCATCTTCTCAATTTCCTCAACAAATTTCTCAATTCCTATGTATGAATTAGATTGCAGAACAACTTCAGTCAATAGTTGGTTAACGTTTTCAACCATCTCAGGAGGGTTTTCTATGACGAATTCACCTTGCGAAAATGATACACCCCGAACGGTAGTACCTGATTTAATTTCCGCCTTACCGATTTGAAGCAGAACTGCATCTTCCAACGGATTCGTCGGCAATTTAAGCTGCAATGGCTGTGAACTGGCTGTGTCTGTTTGTCCTTTAGCAGCTAACTGTTTTCGGAGCGCAAACAACACGTCCCGTTCATTTGATGTTGACAGCTTTATTTGTTCATTCGCTTCTTTGGCAGGGGTATACACCAGGAAATATGAATAGGCGGCAAGTGTAAAGAATAACAAGATGGATAGAACGACAAGGGCAGTTTCTTTTTGGCGTTTTGTTAAATTAGTCACCCGACCCCACTCCTTCATCCGTGCTTGGTATTTCCGCATTTTCATCCATTTTTTCTGCGGTTCCCTCAGCCGAGATACGATTATCGACAAACTGAATTGAATAAACAGCTATGAACCGCGGCAAAACGGTTGTCGATTCCGCAGTTTCTTCGTCTGTTGAATCATCGATTGTCACAGAATCTAGATGGATTTCTGAAATGGAAGGTGACGCTTTTAGTCGAGTGGAATAATAGGCACTATCCGGCTTTGTATCAAATTGAACAGTAACCGTCGCTAAATTGGGACCTGTAAAATTAAAATTTTGAAAGAATCCGCGTTCCGGTAATAAAGTTATAAGTTCGTTCAATAAAGGGACTGTATCAAACTGATACTCTTCCGCCCACCCCACAGTTGCAGCGAGCACTTTTTTCTCGTCGCCCGATTCTGATTGCTGAAGTTCAGAACGGATTTCTTCTTGGGTTGCCTGAAGCGAAACAAGTTGATTTTCCAGCGTTTTCGTTTCATTTGCAAAATTGTTCGAAAGCGTCAATGAAATAAGCCATACAAGAACAGCGGCACCAATAATAGCCAGCGCACCGACAAGAAGCTGCGATCGCTCTCTCTCTCTTTCAGGCAATAGATTTATATCAACTAACATAGTTACACCTCTTTCAACGCCAATCCGATTGTCCGGTTAAAACGCGCTGGTATTTCTTCTCCGGTTGACAGCTCTAAAGGTTGCTTAACCAATAGCTCCGCGTTTAAGGCGAGACGTTCTCGAATTACAGATAGCAATTCTTCCATCCGGCTGTACTCGCCGTTCACAACAAGATGTGTAATGGATGCGGCACCGTTCCACATATTATAGCGGTAAAAATTTATGAGCTTTTCAATTTCCATCACGATAGTCGAAGGTGTGACAATGCCCGCATCATTATTCAACTCCCGTACTACAGATAAATCCGTAGAATTTTCAAGGTCAACCGGTCGCATGAAGAGTGGGTAATGTTCATGAAAAATAGAAACAGTCAGCTTACCATGTTTTAGGTCGGCTAACAGGATATGCTCTTTACCTGTAAATGAGTGCTGTCTAAATGCAAGCCGATACAGGGCAAGAGGTGTAATGTCCGCTTTCATCGGATCGAGCTTCACTTTTTTCAAAACATCCTCATAGCTATCAAGAACGTCTTCTTTTGATGCGATCAGTATTGCCTCGTTCGTTTCGGTGTTCGGACTGTATGGAACAACATCAAAGACAGGATCATCAAAAGGCAGATAAAGCGTCGAGCCGATTTCTATGAAGAAATGACCTTTCAGTTCATCTGTCATGACATCATCGGGGTATGGGACTTTGCGGATAATAACATATTGATCCGGGGCGAGGAATTGGACGGATCTTTTGGAGATTCCCCACTGTTCAATAGCCCCGTCCAATATCGTCACAAGCGTTCCGGAATCGACAATCTTCCCCTCGACAACGACGTTCGGAGGAAGGATAACTTCCTCCGCAACATCGATAACGAGTGGTTCTACCGATTTCAGCCGGACAAACCGGACTGCATCTTCTTCAATTGTCATGGATTCTGTGCGCTTGCGGCGGGTGAATATGGACATGGGCATCGGAACAGCTCCTAACAATAAAATTATAAATAATTAAGGTGCAACATCTGTAGTAGTACTGTTATCAATTGCAGTAATGGCCGTCATGCTCTTATCAGTAATCACTAATTGTTTTTTACCGTTTTTGCCTGTCCCTGTAAATGTGTTTCCTCCTGCTACCTTTTTAATGTTAACATCTGTTGCACCGTTGAATGAACCTGCATCATCGATGAATTTCCCAGTTTTTAATTCGTCTAGAGTTACAACGGTTTTATCTGAGTTTTCGACAAAATACAGATTACCGGCAGAAAGAATATTTTGAGCATCAGCTTTTATTGCTTTCACTCTAGAGTTATCGATAATACCACCAATCGAAGGCACCGCAATCGCCGCAATAATCCCCAAAATAACAATAACCGCCAATAACTCGACAAGCGTTAACCCTTTTTCATTATTCAATCGTTTCTGCAGAAATTTCTTCATGTGTAATTCCTCCCTTTTCATCGTCATATTCTACTTACCTCTTAATTATACCTATTTAAACTAAATATGAAACTAGTAAATCACAAAAAACTACATCTTTTTTACTAATTATTGAAATTAACCCTTACATTCCGTCTATGTTATTAAACATTTCGAACATAGGCATCATAATAGCAAGGACTATAGTCCCTACCAATCCCGCTAATAGAACAATCATCATTGGTTCAATCAACGCTTTTAAACGATCCGTCGCAGCTTCCACTTCTTTCTCGTAGAAATCGGCAACTTTCGCCAACATCGCGTCTAAGGACCCTGTTTGCTCGCCTATTGCAATCATATGGGGAATCAAGGGCGGAAACGCCCAGTGTCCGTTCATCGGTTCTGTCAATGATCCGCCGCGTTCCAACGACTCTCTTGACTTTGCAATCACTCGCGAAATAACTTCATTTTCTACTATCTTTTCCGTCATGGTCATCGCCTGCAAAATCGGCACTGAACTGGCAAACAACGAACTCAATGTGCGTGTCATCGTTGCCAAGACAGATTTCTTCATAATGTCACCGAATATCGGTAGCCTTAAAAGAAAAGTATCCAGCAAAAGCTTACCTTCTTTGTTGTGCCTCATCATCCAAATCCCACCTACTACAATCACTGCGAATAAAACAAGCAAGTACCAGTAAGTAGTCACGAAAGTGCTTGCGTTCATAACAAAGCGCGTAATCCAAGGCAACTCTCCTCCAAAACTTGCAAACATTTCGACAAACATAGGAACAATGGTTGTCAATAAAAAAATGACAACTCCAATTGCCAAAACTGCCACGATAAGTGGGTAAGACATAGCCGAAACCACTTTTTGCCTCAGCTGATGTGATTTTTCAAAATGATCAGCAAGACGATCAAGTGAATCATCAATCGTACCGGACATTTCACCCGCCCGAATCATATTGACGACGATGGGTTCGAATGCTTTCGGGTGTTTTGTGAATGCTCCCGATAATGAACCGCCTCCACGTAAATCATCATTTACCGTTATAAGTATCTTTTGAAACGATTTCGATTCGACTTGCAGCGACAGTATCCGTATTGCATCAATGATTGTAACACCCGCTCTGAGAAGCGTTGAAAATTGACGAAGGAACATGATTAAATGTTCTCGCTTCACCGGTTTTCCGATAACGATTTCTTTTGTCAGCGCAGTTTCTGCTTGTATAGTTAAGTTCGTCACACGGATTCCCTGGCTTTTCAGTTTTACAGCAGCTTCCCGCTTGTCCACCGCCACGATTACACCTGAACGGATTGATTTAGCGTCGCGTCCTTCGTACTTGAAACGGGCCATCGTTACTCATCACCTTCTAAATACGGCATAGCAGTACCATATGAAATGATTCCTTTATCAAGGAAGTTCCTCACAGACGATGCCATCATATGCATACCCGCCGCTCGATTTGTCTGAATAATAGACGGGATTTGATGGACTTTCTCCGTCCGTATCAAGTTAGCGATTGCAGGATTATTAATCATTACTTCCGTTGCTGCCCTTCTCCCTTTACGGTCAGCTGTCTGAAATAGCCGCTGCGAAACAACAGATTTCAAGACTCCAGCAAGTTGTACACGAATTTGAGACTGCTGACCATGGGGGAAGACGTCAATAATCCGGTCAATAGTCGATGCCGCACTCCATGTATGGAGCGTAGCAAGAACTAAGTGACCCGTTTCCGCCGCAGTTATTGCGGTAGAAATCGTTTCTAGGTCACGCATTTCCCCAACAAGGATGACATCGGGATCTTGGCGCAATGCGGCCCGTAGTCCTGATGTGAATGAAGCAGTGTCAAACCCGACTTCTCGCTGATCAATGATGGATGTGCCATGCGCATGCATATACTCAATGGGATCTTCCAACGTAATGATGTGCTTCTGCATTGTTTCATTCATATATTTAATCATCGCTGCAAGTGTCGTCGATTTACCCGACCCCGTTGGCCCTGTCACAAGGATGAGTCCTTGCTGCGTCTCCGCCAACTTCTTTAACGTATCGGGCAATTGCAAATCATCGATTGTCGGTATTAGCGTTGGTATCGTCCGAAAAGCAAGTGATATAGAACCGCGTTGCTGAAATGCATTGACACGAAAACGAGCCGTTTCCGGTACTTCATAGGAATAATCGATTTGACCATGCTCTACAAACGCTGGATACATCTTGTCCGGAATCGTCAATTGTGCGACTGATTCTGTAAATTGTTTCTCAACCGGTACATCACCATAGCGCTTTAAATCCCCGTGCACCCTGAATATCGGAGGCACGCCTATCGTTAAATGGATGTCTGAGGCACCCAATTCACATGCTTTCTCAAGCAGTTCATCAATCTTCTTGTTCATGTACAAAACCCCTATTCAATCAATGCGACGCGTAACACTTCTTCTGTCGTCGTAATCCCTTGTTTCACTTTCAACAAACCATCGTCCATTAAAAACACTGTTTTGTTCTTCGTTGCAATTTCTCTTAATTCCGCTGAAGAACCGCCTCTATTAATAACTTCTCGCATTTCATCGTTCAACACAAGCACTTCGTGAATTGCAATTCGTCCGCGATAGCCAGTCATATTACATACCGCACAACCTGGACCTCTCATCACTTTTTCAATCGTAATACCGCGCTTCGCAAAAATCTCCACCTCGCGAGTTGACGCATCCATCTCCCGTCCGCAATCTCGACAAACACGGCGAATCAGACGTTGAGCGACAACAGCATTCAGCGATGAAGTTACAAGAAAAGGTTCTACCCCCATATCGAGCATCCTAGTAATCGTAGCAATTGAATCATTTGTATGGATAGTGCTCAGAACCAAATGCCCGGTTAATGATGCCCTGATGGCAATTTCAACTGTTTCACGGTCACGTATTTCCCCGACCATAACAATATCCGGGTCTTGTCTCAAAATCGACCTTAGACCTGCCGCGAATGTCAATCCTACATTGGGGTTTACTTGTATTTGGTTTACCCCTTCTAGCTGGTACTCAACCGGATCTTCAACTGTAATAATATTCACTTCTTCTTTATTCAATTTATTAAGCGCAGCATAAAGCGTTGACGATTTACCCGATCCAGTTGGTCCAGAAATAAGGACAATTCCATTTGGTTTTTCGATTTGTTCAAGGAAACGGTTCAGA
>DYWT01000217.1 GCA_020742515.1 Sporosarcina psychrophila | reverse complement strand
CATCTATGCTATTCCGCCACGCCACCCGTTTGTATGCTGCTTGGGGCGAAAATACAGCAATCGTCTTATCCATCCAATTCATTTTGTCACCTCCTGTCAAACACGCTTACGTATGTGTTTGCAAATGTGTTCGATTGAGCATTTTCGTACTCCACTTGCGCTTGGAGGTCTTTTTGGCGATTGTAAAGCAAAGACAAATCTGCGCGTTTCAAACGGCGCGAGCCAATCTGGTACTCTTGTCCGCCGATTTCGATTGCCGCAATCGCGTCATTAACTTGCTGCAGTTGCTCCTGTATCGTCATGTTCATTTGCTCCCTTCGTTTAAATCCAATTGTCCGTTTTCCCTAACCAATTATCGTTGTAACTAACTGATTGGGAATTGACGGGCTGCTCTTGCACGGGTTCCTCCTCCTCGATCTGCAACAAACTAAGACTTCGCACTCCCAATACGTCTGCAACAGCGAGTGCGTAAACCTCACAATCCAAGTAATGGTTGTCGGCGTGGGAGGTTTTTGGAACCCATACCTCTTTGTGTGCCCCGGCGCCGCCTTTCGTCATCACTTTGTGTTCTGCGGTTACTTGTTCTGCATATTCGTAGTCACAATCCTTATGAACCATCCAGCTCCCTTCACCTACAGGCTTAGCGAGTCTGGACGCAATCATGTCTTTATACTTTCCTCCATCAACGAGCAACAAGCGCATACCATAAGCGCTTGAATGCGTTTTATTAATCGTACTGACTTTAAAGTACGAATGCCCCCCGCCGACACCCTTCACCGGAATCGCCCACTCACTGTTCCTTGCGCAGAATTCATATACATCGTCCGTCTGATCCCCTGAGTCAACCCCGCAAAGGTTAATCATCATCTTTTCGCCATCGCGCTTTTTAAACTCAGAATTCATAACGCGTTCAATTTCTTTCCAACTGAATACTTGTCCATGAGCAATATTTTGACTAGTAATATACGGACCCCATGCGCGAACGGTATAGTATAAACTCGTTTCTTGCACATCGACTCCTGCCGTTAAAAACTCTGCCCAATCAGGTATTTCGAATTGCTCAAATTCCGTTTGCCGTTCAATCACCATGTCGGCATTTGTCTTCAACTTAGTGTCTTCCCACGGTTCGGCAAGCCATGAATTGACGAAGTTTTGAAACGCTTCGGCATCATGCTTTGTCGTCATGAATTCCTTGGCAATCTCACCAAATCTCACGAACGGGGAATAAAGTGTATTCATCCAATAGGCGACTTTTCGAGGGAATTCGGTTTTTTGTTCAACGATTTTCCAACGACCGTAACGAATCATTTGACCTTTTTGACGATCGTCAATAATATTCCCGCACATTTGGCAAGCATAGAAAGCATGTTCAGCGCGATCGATTTCCGACATCTCGTCACTCTTCGGCCACTTGATCTGTTTAAACTGCAACTCGATGTATTCCCCACAATGAGGACACGGCACCGTGTAATGTTTAATAACATCCGCATTTTCTTTTGCTTTCCAAATGTGCCCGGTTCTTAATGTCGGAGTAGAAGTGATGAAAATCTTTCTGTTGGTAAAGGTTTTCGTCCGTTCACGTGCAAGTCGAATAGGGTCTGCTTCTTTCTTCGTGGCTCCCGGATACTTATCGACTTCATCCAAAAACAAATAACGGATTGGCTTTGAAGAAAGCGACGCCGGTGAATTGGCACCTTCTAACGAGATATACATTCCGTCACATTGCAACTCTAGCTCAGTAGATTTATCGTCAAAGTACTTTTCACGTAAACCTTTTGAAACCCGCATCATTGGACGTAATCTGTTTTTCGAAACACTTTCCGCTAGTTCCTTCGAAGGGTAGACAATCATCGTCGGGCTTGGGTCTTGCATAACGATGTAGCCCAGGGCGTTTTGCAGTGCCTCGGTGCCTCCCACTTGAGTCGGTTTTATAAAAATGATTTCCTCTGTATCCGCATTGTTAAATTCATCCATGATATCGTTCAAATATGGCGTGACCTCATTCCGCCACGGTCCGGGAATCGCGCTAGATTTACTGTCTAGTACTCTATGCTTTTCTGCCCACTCACTAACGTTCAGCTTTTCTGGTGGTTTTAGCGCCGAAAGTGAGTTTGTGATAAATGATGGCCACTCACCTTTTCTTTTTCTTTGCACTGTATACACCATCCACGCTCATCTGTTCAAGCGCATCATTTATCGTTTCGGTTAACTCTTTTTCGACACGACGCGCTTCAAGTGGCTCTACATATCCGCCCACGACATTCGATAACTTACGAGACAGCGACATTGCTGATTTTTTAAATACCATGAAAAAACGTGTTAGCTCTGCTTCTACTATTTCTTTTTCAATATACTTCCCATCTGCAATATCCGTTTTAATTCGTGTTAATTCAGCCTGCGCTTCTTTATAGGCTACTTCTGCCACAAGCTTTTTCTGTTGGAGGTTCACGGATTTTTTTGCATTGGGGTCATCACTACCGGATTGAATCACTCCGCGCCATTTAATGACTTGTTGTAAATCCCACCACCCACGACTATGCTGCGGGCACCCCTGCCTTTTCCAATTGGTCAAGGTCTTATCGGTAATTTCAAGAAAGACACATAGTCGGTTCGTTGTGATTAGCACCTTGCCTTCATCCTCACGAAAGCCGTCCATGCTCTGACCCCTCCATTCCGTAATTCCGTAGTATTTTTTTTTTTATAAAAACGGTCGACTCCCGGGCCTCGTATGCCCCGTACTGCCCTCCCCCACCGGGAAGGACCCAAGACTTTCACGAAACCCGTTCACTCTTACAGCGCCAAGGCTTAAAGAGGTGTTTGTTCATCGACTTTAATCTACTTTTCTATTTGTCTCTTCACTCTTAGATGGCATCCTGATACCTTCTTTTATTCAGTTACTCATATCTATATATTGTGTGTAACTCATACACACCTTGCGAAGCCTTGGTAGTACTGCATTAATAAATTATTTTAGGTGAGTTCATCGTCACTATATTTATGAGTAACTGGAGCGGAAAAAAAAGACCATTACGGTTTCATAGACTGGTATGTTTTAGGTACTGTTCTTTGATAAAATCATCCTCGATTCCGATGTATGCCAGCGTGATGTTTGAGTCGCTGTGGTTCATCATCTTCCTCAATGCTTCAAGGTCTTTCGTCCGCTGATAGTAGTGATAGCCGAACGTCTTGCGCATTGTGTGCGTACCAATTCTCATTAGCCCTACTTCCTCAGCTGCTTGCCGGATGATCTTATAGGCCATTGATCTACCAATTGGCTGGTTGATTCCCTCCCGACTTTTAATCAACACATCATTATCTTTCTTGCCATGAACATATTTTCTTAACGCCCTTCGTAACGAATCGTTAATAGGAATCTCGCGAATCCTACCCGTCTTTTGTTCTGTTACGAATATGCATTCCCCTTTTACATCACGAACGCGCAATGGCAATATATCCGACACTCGTAATCCTGCATTAATGCCAATCATAAGCAGGATATAGTCGCGCTCATCCTGCTCTTTTAACACTCGTTTCATTGCCTCTAGCTTCGACTTATCGCGAATCGGAAGAACGTGTTTCATTTCCTTCTACCCCCCTGTTTTATACATGTTCTTTGTACTTAATATCTATTATCTTTTTCTTTGCGCTTCTGATCGCCTTCTGCACAGTGGAACGTTTCATGTCAAGTAGTTCAGCAATTTCATATTGCGACTTCCCACCTTCGTACATCAACAAAATATCGCGATCCCGGTCCGACAACTTATGTAACACCATCTGCATAATTAAGGCGTCTCTTTTTGTCCACACAATTTCTTTCGTCCGCTCACGATCCCAAGGAGTTTCTGCCTGTCTCGTGCTGAAATGCCTTTCCAAGACAGCGGGATCAAACGGCTTTTCCCTATCATAAGCGGCTGTTCGCTCAATCCCTCGGCGTGCTCCTGGTTGTCGCCCTGTTTTTAGCCAATCAATAGTAAATGTCAAGTCCGAGATGATACTGTTTAATATCCCCTTTTCATCTGTCAGCGCCTTTAATTCATCACGTAATTTCGTCACTTTGCGGCCACGGGCGTTTTGTAGGGCTGCTTTGATAATCGTTGACTCGACATCTATATTTTTCACTTGGAAACGCGTGTTGGTTAAGCACTCTTCATACTCTTTTAACAACTCTTTCAAAACGCCACCACCTCAACGAATTATCTTTTTGATTAAATGCCTTGGTTTACGATCAATTATTTGACTGTGCTTTCTTGTATCCCAATTGACATTCCACCCTTGCATAGCTTCGTTTTCCATATTCCATAATGCTTTCGTGTAGTTTTCTTGAACGAATTCTTTTATCGAGCCCCATAGTCGAGCCATCTCTTCTGCCATCGCTGTTATTCCGACTACTACACCGTCAATCATTCTTGAGACTTCTTCAACTGATAGCTGGTGACGTTCTGCAAATTCTGCCTTTATTTCATCCAACCCCGCTTGATTGATTTCCATTACGCCCACCCTTTCTGTTAAATTTGAAAATAAGCCAAACAGCACATACGCACTATCTGGCTTTAAACAAGTCTAGTCTTCGGGGTTACTGACCGTATAACGGTTTCTTGCATACAATTTCAAGCGCTTGAACATCCGTGAATCCTTCTGCCAAAAGAGCATCAAATCTAGCTTTGTGAAGCTTGGCTTCTAACTTTTGTTGTTCTATTGAAAAATGCAACGTGTTTCTCATATTATCGAGCGCCATCTGTAGTTCTAGGCTTAAAACAGCATTTATCTTCGGACTCTTTTCTTCCAATGTCGTTCACTCCTTTATTAATTCACAATGGCGAAACACGCCGATTCTTTCTTTGTTTTTGAAAAACACTTCATATTGCAAATTGGGCTTATGCATCACTTTCACCACTCGACCTTGTAGTCCTTCGAATTCTTTTAGGTAGTAATAGTCTTCAACTGACTTTTCACCCACATTCACCACGGTTTTGACCGTTTCTTCTAAATCAAAGGCTTGCATTTCTACTGGCAGCTCATCAAAAAGGGAAAGTTGTTGAATTATGTCTTTCGCCTCCGTTCATCAGACCAATAGGTCAGCTCCAAGTGATTACTAGTTTGGATTTATAATATTTGTTTCCGGTTATGATGTTTTGGTGCCCGACCCTCTGGACCTCCGCTTTGCATCCATCTAGTAATAGTTCGATATTCTTTAGAAATTCTGGATCTTTTAGGATATGCGTATCATCCCTACCCTCGAACGGGATTTGGTATCCAGTAAAACCATTCTGCGCCGACTCTTTTAGTGTCGGTTGAATATTTTCGGCGAAATCAAGCGCATGTTCGGCAATCTTGATTTTCCGCCCCTTTTGCAACTCCTCTTTAAAATTCACTAGATAGCCCCCTCATTTTGTTTGTTGAAGCACAATTGATTAAAAAGCTTTCATTATTTTATTGAGTATCCATGTAGCCAATTTAATAAGCCCTATTTTCCAAAAAACAACGGTGAAAAGTCTTTTTAATCTTCTGATTCGAAAACTGAATGTATCTGTTTCTTTAATCGGATTCATGCAATTCTCCTTCGTAGGCAACAGCGCGATTTACTTCTTCAAAATAACCAGTCGGCAGAATATCTTTGGCGACCTGGCACCAGTAACCTAAATCCTGTACGGCTTGGACTAAGTTCTGAATCGCCTCTTCTTCATCCATGATTGCCGGAACCCCACCGTTCGCCGAAACTGCATAAACACCTTCTTCATTTCGGTAAAGCACCTCTTTGTTATACAAATTGACTCTAATTTCTTTCATTCTGGGTCGTCCCTTCCGAACTTCCGCATTTGTTGGTAATACGCTTCACCAACGGATCACCTTTACCAATCCGAACCCTCTTCACAATTTCACTATCTATCGGCAAACTGCCAAGATAAGCAAGTCTAGCCGCAGCCCTTTGTAGTGTTTTTTGGTTGCTCGTGACGGCGCTCCTTTGTGTCACATAATGCTCGTACTGCGTATCAATCATCTAGTTCAATTGCCATTACAATTGTCGGATGTACCATAAGATAATCTGTGATGTACGTCACGCGCGCATACAAGGCATTCCCTGTAAACGCGCCATCTTCGTACTCCTTCAAAAAGAGTGAATCTCCAACTTGATAGTCCCGGTCATTTTTTCGTATCTCGAATGTTTTAACGCCCAACCGAACCGCATTGAAATATTCGGGAAGTATTTTTAATTGATGAACTTTACTCAAATCGATTGCTCCTTTCTGATACGCATAATGTGTCTATGGTGTCGTATGGTCGTAAGGCGTATTAGTAAACACTTTCTGCAGGTACTTCTAACGCCCACTTTCGGCCTTCACCACTGTTAAGCCAATCTTCAATTTTGGCGTGCTGATTAATACGCGTAACGCCTGCTTTTTCCTTTAACTCCAACAACGGTAAAAGCTTGCGACCTAACCCGTGAATGGATACCTCATAGCACCCCCCCACCAACTTGCTCCCTCTTTTTTTAGTCATCATTGCTTGGTGTTTAATTCTGCGATCTACAACAAGCTTCCAACCACATTTACAACTACGCGTAAAGACTTCATCCTCAATGATCAATGCCCCCTGTGAAGGCTCTCCACCGACTTTGTCATTCCCGCATTCAGGACAACCTCCATACTTTTTTATTAATTCCATTGATTCATGCATCAACATTCTTACTCCTCCTTAATAGTTCAACCGCCCATACGCATATCCCGACAGCATCAGCAGCACACTCGTAACGATGACTGCGATGCCTTCTGGAAACGTAATCAACATCACGCTCATGATGGAAACGCATCCCTGTTGCACCGTCTACACGAATAACCCTTTTTAGCATTTCCGAAGAACCACTCATGACCAACGAACAAGCAAATGAGGTTTTTCATTCTTCTGATGCCTCCTTAACCGCTTTTGTAAGAAAAGGGGGGCGAGCCCCCACTCATAATTAATCGATGATATAAACTTTATGATCTTTAATTTCTGCAGCTAAATTAGTTTCAAGGTATTCGGCGACGCGTGCCATTGCGTTCAGCTCCCAAGCGCCCCCGTCCGCTTCAAATATTCCTACTTGAGCGCCTTCTTTCAGTCTTAAAATGAATTCTGATTCTGGCTGTGCGACTTCGACGAACGTCCTGAACGGAGCCAACGTAATCGGATTCGGCACATTTGCCTCGGCGATCGTCGCTACCCCCACTTTAGCTGTGACACGTTGAGATATACCGTCATCGTTTTGGGTTACAGAATTTTCTTCTGTAATTGAGCTTATGAGTTTCAGAACTTTTTCTTTGTCATCGTTTTTTACGAAGCAAGCCTGTAACATGACGTTGAAATTTTCACGAGACATATACCGTTCAAATGTGATACTCGGCAATAGCGCCTGCGCCTGGATGTAGGAGCGTCGGTCATTGACGTCATTGAGTGCGTCAAAAATATTAACGACAATTGGAGATTCAACGTGAATCATCACTGGGCGTTTGTGGTCAAAGTTAGACTTTACATAGTCGACCAATCCAGATAAGCTACGGATTCTGATTGGATCAACTGGTTGTTCTTTGTCCAGCTGAGTGAGGTTGATTGTGGAATATTTTTTCCCGTTAGCCTCGACAATTTCGGGACGCTTCAAGCTGAGTAGGTATTGGACGAATTCTTTTAACATGTAATTTCCTCTTTTCTGTTTTTGTATTTTTTACTATTTGCTAAACTGGACGACTTTTTGTTTTAGAGGGGCCTCTTCATCTGGTGCGGGTTGCCCTTTGTCGTCTAGTACCTCCCCGTGATTGTCTACGTACATTTGTCCTGGCACTCCGCTTTTAAGTTCTGCGCCAGTAACTGAACCATCTGTGTCACGATCTATAATCAAAGCTGTTTCAATTGATTTAGGAGGAGCAATTGTGCTTCTCGCTTCGACCGATACATCTACTAGATTACGTTTATCGTTTGCTTTCAAAGTGATACTTACCGTAACTTTTCGCGTTTTCTTCGGGTCCGTGTTGGGATCGGCGATATTTTCAAGAATCTTCTGCAGTTCGATGTTTACCTTTTCCGCTACCCCTCCGTCAGCAAAGTTGTTCAAGTCGATTATTTGTCTCATATTATTTTCCACCTTTCTTTTTGGGTTGATTGTATCGGTCGTATTCTTCCGCTAGTCGCTCGTCGGTGAAATTCTTGAAATATGTTTCTGGCCGACCTGTCAGAAATACTAATACCGCAATTGATTCTTTTCGATTTTCGCTATCCGGACTCTCCAAGGTCTCACCTCCTCATTTTGTACAACACATGCTTTCCGGCTTCCGCATGACCGATATAAGCCGGGAACTCAATTAGCTTTTTGCGTCGTTCGTACAGGTTCATTTCAACGCCTGTTTCTGCAAAGGTCATGAGCGGAATCATAAGACGGGGCGCATTTACGATGCTTGTAGGCTTTTCGTTAAACATACCGGAGTGTAGCGAACTTGCTTCGAGACCGCTTTGCGCGAAATAAAATGCATACCAGCCAGGCTTACTAGTTTGGATAACGAACAATTTAACGCGACCGATTCCAAGCGAATTTTTTTCTATTAAACTCTCGATTGCGTCTTCGTCGTATTGGATTGTCGTCAATTTGTCGCTGCTATCGGTCAAAGAGGCTTTTTGCTGAGTAAGGGCCCAATAGACTCGGTGAGCGAGCTTGTCAAGATCCAATTCAACAGCTAAATCGAACACCTCCTTGACTGACACTGACATGACTAAACCTACCTACCTTTCGTGATTCGACCAATCAATGTTGTATAACCTTCCAGTGTCCTTGATGTACGAAACAGTGACTGTTCCTGTTGGTCCGTTCCGGTGCTTAGCAACAACAAGCTCAAGTATGTTTTGGTTTTCCGTTTCCTTGTCGTAATAATCTTCACGGTAGAGGAAGGTGATCACGTCAGCATCTTGCTCGATGTTTCCTGAATCTCTTAAGTCACTCATCATCGGGCGTTTATTCTCACGTTTTTCGACATCCCTACTCAATTGCGACAAACAAACTACAGGGCAATCGAATTCTTTTGCCATCCTTTTCAAGTCCCCACTGATTTGACCAATTGCCTGCGTCTGGTTGTCCCTCGGGTTTTCTGGACGAATAATCTGTAGATAATCGACATAGATAATTGGCTTTAATTCCCGATTAGCTTTGATTATTTTTCGTGCTTTAGCTTTTATTTGATTGACAGTCAACCCCGCTCTGTCATCGATATGGATATTTGCCCGGTTCAAATCAGTGAGTGATGGAATCCATTTATCTTTTTGCTTCGGTGTGAAGTGGGTATATGGGTCGCGCATTTTTAAACGGTTATACCCACCGGACGACGCAATGAGTCTATCAATCATTGAATCTCTGCCCATTTCCAAAGAGAAAATAATCGGCAAATATCCAGCCTGCCCCGCTTGTAACGCGAGATGATTGAGCACATCCGTTTTCCCCATCGACGGCCTTGCAGCGACAATCGTCAGTTCCTTGCGCTGAAATCCGTTGAGCAACTGGTCCAAGTCCCGAAGGCCTGTTGTTACGGATGAATCATTTTCAGCCGGTTTATAGGGGCGCTCGTATAATTTAACCAAATCCATCTGTATCGAGGTTTCCTCTGCCGAAGAATTTTCTTCCTGGAGCGAATCGAATGCCTTTTGGATTTCGCCAATCTCCCAATTTTCCATTTGCGCCTGCTGCAATAGCTTCCCTTTTTC
>DYWT01000216.1 GCA_020742515.1 Sporosarcina psychrophila | reverse complement strand
ATCATATAGCCATGCGGACCGATCATATAACCACGTGGAGCGATCAAATAGCCATGCGGACCGATCATATAACCACGCCAACCGATCATATCACCAACATACATACCAAATTCAACTAACGGTAATCCGCCCATTATCCGACTTCAATCGAATCGTATGTTCTCCGGCACCGATGACCGTCCGTGAATTGCGGTCTCCAAAAATGTCGACTTTACCGTGGCCCGTCTTCGCATGAATGGAAACATTTTTCGGCTCAATACTAGATTGGATAACGATGCTTCCGTTATCTGTTTGTAAATCGATATTACGATCCAGACTATCCGTTTGTAATGTAATCCGTCCATTATCCGTACTGCCGACGATGGATCCCGATACATGCTCAAGCTCGATTCGGCCGTTATCAGACTCAACTGCAATGCTGTCCGCATCGACATGACGCATTTCAATGCGCCCGTTATCAGTTTTTGTTCGTAAAAGATCGGCTTGCACCTTATCAATTTCGATTCGACCATTATCTGTTTCAGCAGTCAACGTTGTGGCAGCAATCTCTCTTAATTGGATCTTTCCGTTGTCGGTGTTCGCATCGATTTTTTTCCCGAGCAGTTTCTCCGCGGAAATTCTCCCATTATCCGTTTTCATCGCAATTGATTGGTATAACTTCGTTGGAATAAACACGTTTAGTGTCACCGCTTTCATATTAAAATTGAACATGAATAACCAGTGGCGTAAATTTTTAAGTCGAACGAACAACGTATCGCCTACAACTTCCGCAGTCAGTTGCAATTTTTCATTCGATCCAATCAATTCAACTGTCGTTATCGTATTATTAGAAGGTCTCACAAAAAGGGCACCATGCTGGACGTTGATATCGATAGTTGTAAATCGATCATTTTCGATTGTAATGACTTCGTTTGAGGATTGCACATCCACTTCTTTATTCACAAATGAATAGGAAGTAAGCAATTCGTTAGCAATACTTTCGGGAGAACCGAGAGAAGTGGCAATCTCACTTTCTGATTTTCCATCCTCACGACCGTTAATGAAATATTCCTGAATATCTTTAATGATATCGTTGCGTTCCTCAGCAGGTAGTTTTTTCAAAGCAGTTTCAAGTTCACCTATAAATTGATTTTCAGTCATTCCGTACACCCTCCTCAATTAATGTATTTACACCCTCTGTGAATTTTTTCCACTCCTCTAACTGCTCGTATAGATACTCGCGACCGGCATCCGTCAGTTTGTAATATTTACGAGGAGGCCCTTCCGTTGATTCCTGCAGATATGTCGTAAAATAACCTTCTTTTGTTAACCGCCGAAGCAGGGGATAAACCGATCCTTCGGAAATTGAAATTTGATCCGAAATCTTTTGCACAAGTTCATAGCCGTACCGATCTTGCTTGTCGAGCAGGACAAGTACACATAAGTTCAGCACACCTTTTTTGAATTGTACATTCATTTAAGATAAACTCCTTTCGCTATTAGTTAATGAATAGTACTACCTTATGGAATGTACTAGCTGACAATAATATAGCATATGGTATTGTTCATTGCAAGGTACTGTTTTAAAAAGAAAGTTATGATTACTAGCAACTAATAGTAGTGAATAAAAAAAGACGCTGTAGGTAGTCACAGCGTCTTTTTTTATCACAAACCCTCTTTTTTAGAGATGTGAAAACACAAATCTCGAATTTTCAACACGACTGATTCACTTTGTTAATCCCAATGTAAAATCTATACGATCGGAAAACTGTGGAAAATCTATTAGGGGATTCCTATTTTTTTGAATGTCGAAAATAGCCTTGTTGCGGTGCTTTTCATAAGTCGATACTTTATAATCAGTATGCCATTTGAACAACAGCCCAAGCTCCTTACTACTATAGCGACTGATTTCTTGAGGATATCTTAATATAAAATACAATGTCGCTCTGGCAACCTCGCCTTTACCGCTTTCAGGTTCAAACTTACTGTTTTCGTATTTTCCGCATTGCGTTTTGATTACCTTCGCCTTCATTTCAGGAGAATAGTCAACGAAATCATGATAAGGATGATTAGATCTCAATGAATTGCATTCTTTTTCACATGTAAAAAGATGATGTAAATCACCTCGCATCGGATTATGCTTGTCAAACCATGATTGTGGAACTACGTGCTCGCAATTATACATATGTTCGCTTTCAATAGTTGCTATCACTTCTTGTATTTTAACCTCGTTATTCGGGTTGCTTTTTAACAGTCTGTCATACGCTTCCTTTCTTTTTTGCTCTGTTTCGTAATCTTCTTTCATAACTTGCTCAGGGGTCTTTTCTTTTCCCGAGTATATACTTTTTAAGTTTCCGTCAATTTGAAGGTCGACTATGGAATATAAATAGTTTCTAGTTTTGGAATTGTAAGCAAGACGATTTACATGTGTTTTAGTAACTAACTGATTCAATTGCATAAAAAGTTCATCTTTGCTCGATTCATTAAAATGAATGGCCTCATAATAGTTTAAGATTATAAGCTGATCCTTTTCCCAGTCATAATACTTTTTTTCATCTTCTAGTCTTTCTTTATTAAATTCCAATTCTGCTAGTGATGTTTTTACACTTGCATTTTTTCTGATTAAGTATTCCAATATAGTTCCTCCCTCTTGATTTCTTTTATAATTGCATTCGAGTATGCGACTAAAGGTATCGTGAAGAGAAAAAATATTTTAATTCGACATTTTCATTGTTCATTTTACTTAAATTCGGGTATTATATAATAAGAAAGTAGCATACTGTAGGAAAGACCGCCGGTGCTAGAACACCAAACGGTCCTACAATAGACGGTTTCCTGCTAGGGCAATCGCTATAAGAAGAAAATTAACTCACCCTCATAGTTTGTGAGCTCAAGGGTGGGTTATTTTTTTTTATCAAATGACAGCGTTACTATAATTAAGCTTGCAAAAGTACACGCAAACATCAACGCTTCAAAGACTGTCACAGACGCTCCCCTCCTTCCACCGAATCTGTGCTAACCACCCTTGAGCACCCCTATTCTATTGTCCTATTATTATATCATGCATAAGGTTAATCTGGGTTTATATTCCACAAGAGCATGTTGGGAAAAAAACTACTTATTCGTAACCAAACTTTAGGATCACTTTTAAGCTGAAAATCTTTAAAAAAATCCTACAAACTATACTGTTAAAAAGTAATCAAAACTGTTAGAATTATTGGACATATAGAAAGGCATCAATATAGCCGTTTAATCTACATTCCTGAACAAGGGTTGCCAACTATTCCAGAAGACCATCGATAATCTCTTTTGATTGACGGAAAAGGTTGAGAAGTTGGCGTTTTTTCTCATTGGTCTCACTTATTTTATTAGTACTGTTGACACAACACAATTACAAAGGGAGGTAAAAAAATGGAGCACTATGTTCGAGTAATGCCATACCAAGTAATTGAACAGGAAGCAGAGGTAAAAGAAGTGCCCGAGGGTGTTGAATTAATACAGGCACCTATGATCTGGAGCAAAACAAAGGGAAAAGGAATTACGGTAGCAGTCCTCGATACTGGTTGTGATAGTTCACATCCAGATTTACAAAAACAGATTATAGGCGGTCGGAATTTCACGGATGATGATGGGGGACATCCGGATATATTCAAGGATTATAATGGGCATGGAACTCATGTTGCAGGTACCATTGCTGCCCAGGAAAATGATAATGGGGTAATCGGAGTGGCGCCTGAAGCAAGTTTGCTTATTATAAAGGTATTGAATAAAAAAGGCTCCGGACAATATGATTGGATCATCGATGGCATCAATTATGCTATTGAACAAAAAGTAGATATTATCTCCATGTCACTGGGAGGACCAACTGATATTCCAGAACTGTATCAAGCTGTCAAAAAGGCAATCGCTAACAATATCCTCGTAGTCTGTGCGGCGGGGAATGAAGGTGACAATAACGATTCAACTGATGAATTTGCTTTTCCGGGCAGTTATAATGAAGTCATTAGTGTGGGGGCCATAAATTTTGAACGACGCTCTTCGGAGTTTACCAATTCCCATAATGAAATCGATTTAGTTGCTCCGGGTGAAGGGATTGTTTCTACTTATTTAAACGGGAAATATGCTACTTTAAGTGGGACATCCATGGCTGCACCCCATGTTTCAGGGGCCCTAGCTTTAATAAAAAATCTGGCAAACAGCAGTTTTGAACGGAAGCTTTCAGAGTCAGAACTTTACGCTCAACTGATTAAAAGGACTGTACCATTGGGGAATTCCGCAAAGCTCGAAGGAAATGGGCTGATTTATTTAACCGTTCTCGACCATTTAGCTAAAGTATTTGATCAAGAAGTTAAAACAATGGTCATGAATAGGCAGGCAAGCTTCAGCTAAAAGAGTCCCATTCAATTGCGAATATATTATTTTGCACTAACAGTTTTAATCCTTTCAACCTTAGCTATAGAGTGTGAATTCTATAGCGGCGTTATCACGGCAGGTCCTCTAATGGGACACGCTCATGATAACGCTTTTTTCATTTGTAAAACATCTTTTTAAATTTGAAATGAACGGGTTAGCTCAATTAACTCAGGTGTTTTAATGCTTCTCGCTTACTCAAAGGTTTTAATGTATGTCCCTCAACAAATGACATCACGCCGTCTGGATTCGTTTTGGCATATTCCCGCAAGGCCCATCCAATCGCTTTCTGAATGAAAAATTCCTTTGAACTTGAATGTTGTTCAATAATCTTGAATAGCAGATCGGTATCCGTCTTTTGTTTAAATTTCAGTTGATGAAGAATCGCAGAACGATTTGTCCACATATTATCCGAAAGAGACCACTCCATCATAATTTTTTCGCCGTAACCGCGATCCAGTTTTACAATTTGCCCTACAAAATGAGGTGCTATCGAATCCACACTATCCCACCACGATTTCGTTTCAATCAATTGAAGTAAAGTTGGAAAATCCTCTGTCGTTAAATGCTTTTTCATCTTCTCGATCAACGCGATGGCCGCATATTGATACTCACGCTCTGGAAGGTTATACAATTTCCACACTTCATCAAAAAATTGTACGGGTTCAGGCAATGCATATTCTTTGAACTGCTCTTTTAGTAATTCCTTACGAAGTGGACTTTTGATGCCGAAAAAAGGGAAATGATTTTTTAGATAAGCCTTCATTGGCGCGGCAAGTTCTTTGTTTTGATTTGCTTCAAACTTTTCGATAATGCCTTGATAGTTCCACGCTTTTTTCAACATACTTACCTCCTGAAGGGGTTTGATTAAGAAAAGTGTAACATACCTGCATGAATCAACTTTAATGTGTGGGGGTTACTCAGAGCAAGATATTTTCATTGTAATGGACGAAACCTTCCGATAACTTTTACGTATTACATGATAGAGTTAAAAGGAGACTGCTTGTTGTCAGAAAAGAGTTTTCAAACTTGGTGAAACTAACTAGATAAGGAAGTGCAGGGAAATGTACGTGCAAATACAGCCGCTACAAGAACAGATGGATGCTTGGATAAAAAACTTTGTTCCAGAGAAAGACTTGTTTTTTCTAGAAGAACCGGACTTACTCTCATTTAGGAGTGATTTACAAGGTACATTA
>DYWT01000215.1 GCA_020742515.1 Sporosarcina psychrophila | reverse complement strand
ATTCTCTTTGCAATACTTCGCGGCAGCAATAGCGGATGTCATGATACGATTACGATCTGCTTTTATGTCGAAAGAAGCTAGCTTTTCTTGCAGTTGCAGACACGTCATCGACGAATTATTTGTTATGAAATAAGGATCAATGCCTCCCTGTTGCATTTCCTCAATAAAAGTGACCGCTTCTGGAATCGGTTCTATTCCTCGATAGACAGTGCCATCCAAGTCAAGACAGATTGCTTTGTATTTTCCCATGATCATTTGTCCTCTGGTAAGAATGCGGAAACAGGTCCGAGTTCATGTTCAAGGTAGTGACGAACCTTAGTTGAAAATACAAGGAGTTCAGTCATCGACGCATTTAATACACGCTGGATTTCTTCGCTATCCACTTTTGTGAAGTCGCGAACGATCATCTTTCTAAGCTCGACAACTTGTTTTAACGGCTTGGCCATTTGCGAAGTAATGACCCGCTCGTCTTCCATAATGTCGATAATATCTTCATAACTCCCTGGATCACGCATGATAAAACCATCAATCATCGTATTCCCGACATCAATAATCGATTCGATGATGACATTCGTTATCCGTTCAAGCGCTAGTGAATGAATGATATCCTCATGCCACTCATTTTCACTTTTATATAATTCAAGCAAATTATCCATATGGTTAAGCGATTCACTAATTTGATTTCGGTCGACAAAATACACGGGCTTTTCCCTCCTGATTGTTCACTATCTTCACCTCATGATACCATATTTGCTATGCGTAACAAAAAAAGACCCACGTGCGGATTCAAGATCCACGCGCGGGCCCAATTATTCAGGTACTTCGGAAACTTGTGTTTCTAGCTTAACCCGTCCTATTTTTTTCAAAACAAAATAAGCACAGCCAAAATTACAGTATTCGTAAAGATAATCCTGTAATGTACTGATTTTAGTTTCATACGTTGCTTTCTGATTTGTGTCTTCAAAAAAACCTTTTAAACGGAGTTGTCCGTATCCCCAGTCCCCAAGTATATAATCGTATTTAAGGAGCACGTCACTATATCTCGCAAGCAATGCTTCTTCATTAAAGCCTTCACGGTAATCCTTTACAATTTCAAACTGCCAACTTTCTAATGTTATCATTCCACTATCACCGCCAATTTAGCTTTGCAGTGTTGTTTCAAGTAGTTCATCGCCTTGACGCTGCCTTTCTTTTGCAGCCGCATTCACCTGCTCGTCGGCATGGTAACTCGAGCGTACTAGAGGACCTGCCTCGCAGTGTGAGAAACCTTTCGACTTTGCAATTTTTCTTAGTTCATTGAATTCTTGCGGCGAATAATATTTCTGTACTTTTAAATGTTTTTTTGATGGCTGTAAATACTGACCAATTGCCATTATATCAACTTTATGTGCAAGAAGATCATCCATTGTCTCGAGGATTTCTTCATGCGTTTCACCAAGCCCAAGCATCATAGATGATTTTGTAGGGATATCGGGTTGCATCTCTTTTGCACGGAGCAAAAGTTCGAGTGAACGGTCGTATGTCGCACGCGCACGGACTCTAGGTGTAAGACGGCGTACCGTTTCAATATTGTGGTTCAAGATATCGGGTCTAGCATCCATAAGCCGCTCCAAATTTTCATAAACCCCACCCATATCGGAAGGTAAAACTTCCACTGTTGTAAATGGATTTTTTCTACGGATGGCACGAATTGTTTCAGCAAATACTGCAGATCCTCCGTCTTTCTGATCATCACGTGCTACTGCCGTCACAACTGTATGTTTTAAATTCATAAGCGCAACAGAATCGGCAACACGTTCCGGCTCTGCAAGATCAAGTTCAGTTGGTAAACCTGTTTTGACCGCACAAAAACGGCATGCACGTGTACAAACCGCACCAAGGATCATGAATGTAGCGGTACGTCTCTCTCCCCAGCATTCGTGAATATTAGGGCAACGTGCTTCTTCACATACGGTATTTAAGTTATTCTCCCGCATGATTTTCTTAAGATCTGTATAGTTTTCATTCGTATTCAGCTTAATTTTCAACCAATCCGGTTTTCTAACATATTCCGTTCTATTCCCTTGTTCCGGTCTGCATGACAAGATGATCGACTCCATTCCCATCGTTAATTGAAGGTTTTCATTACTGTTGTCAATGTATCATATATTCTGACTTCAAACAACCGTCATTCTGGCATATTTCGGAATAAAAAAGACAGCGCCTTGTTGTTAAGCGCCATCTTTTTCAATGAATGATTAGTGACCGCCGAGATACGCATTCTTAATCTCTTCGCTGGCATGCAATTCTTCAGCAGTCCCTGAAAGAATAACACGACCCGTTTCAATAACATATGCCCGGTCAGCAACTGATAAAGCCATATGCGCATTTTGTTCTACAAGAAGAATCGTCGTTCCTTCTTCATTAATATCTTTTACAACTTGAAAAATCGTCTTGACCATTAGCGGGGCTAATCCCATTGATGGCTCATCCAGCAACAACAGTTTCGGCTTTGCCATAATAGCCCTGCCCATGGCTAACATCTGCTGCTCCCCGCCGGATAAGGTTCCAGCCGACTGCTTACGCCGCTCGTGCAGGCGCGGGAAAGTCTCATATACTTTTTGAAAATCCTTTTGAATACCCGCTTTGTCTTTTCTTAGAAAAGCACCTAACTCAATATTCTCTTCAACACTCATCTCCGCAAAAACTCTCCTGCCTTCAGGAACATGGGAAATTCCTGCTTGTACAATAGCCTGGGCCTGTTTGCCTGCTATTGAATTATTCAAGTACTCGATGGTTCCTTCCTTAGGTTTCAACAAACCTGATAATGTTTTCAACAACGTACTTTTTCCAGCTCCGTTCGCGCCAATCAATGTCACAATTTCGCCGGCATCTACATGTAAAGAAACACCCTTAAGGGCATGGATACTTCCATAATATACGTTTAGATTTTCAACTTTAAGCATGCTCATTCGTGCACTTCCTCCCCTAAATAAGCCTCTATCACTTTTGGATTATTACGGATTTCTTCAGGAGTTCCTTCAGCAAGGAGCACACCATGATCCAACACATAAATACGTTCGCAAATCCCCATTACCAAGTTCATATCGTGTTCGATTAACAAGATAGTTAAATTGAACTTTTTTCGAACAAAAGCGATTAACTCCATTAATTCTTTCGTTTCTTGCGGATTCATCCCTGCAGCCGGCTCATCTAGTAATAATAGCTGAGGTCCTGCCGCTAATGCTCTTGCAATTTCTAGCCGCCGCTGTTTACCATACGCCAAATTTTTAGCGTCTTCGTCTTTGTTTTTTTCTAATTGAAAGATTTTCAATAACTCCATCGCTTTCTCTTCCATTTCTTTTTCGCCCGAAAAGTGTGAAGGCAAACGAAACATAGAGCTAAGAACGGAGTGTTTTGCTAACGAATGATAAGCAACTTTGACATTATCTAAAACCGATAATTCATTGAACAAACGGATGTTTTGAAACGTCCGGCTAATTCCTCCCCGTGTAACCTGGTAAGGTGCCATCCCATTAATGCGCTTCCCGTTAAATAGTATATCGCCTTCCGTTGGCTTATAGACTCCTGTTAATAAGTTGAAACTAGTTGTCTTACCGGCACCATTTGGGCCTATGAGACCAATAAGCTCGCCTTGATTGATTTCCAAATTGAAATTCGAAACGGCCTTTAGTCCACCAAACTGAATACCAACATCTTTAACTTTAAGTAACGGTTCACTTGTCATGTTGGTCTCCTCCTTTTGAGCCTCTCCATAGCTTGAAGTAATCGGTAATTTCCATTGTACCCATCAACCCTTTTGGACGATAAAGCATTACAATAATCAACACAAGACTATAGATGATCATGCGTGTTTCTGGATAACCTTGCAAGAACGTGGAAACGACTGTCAATAAAATTGTAGCAACAATCGCCCCCGATAAACTTCCTAGGCCACCCAGAACAACATAGATCAAAATATCAATGGATTTTAAGAATCCAAAGTTTGAAGGCTGAATGATATAAAAGTTATGTGCATACAAAGCGCCTGCGACACCTGCGAAGAAAGCGCCAATTGCAAATGCTAACACTTTGTAATATGTTGTATTGATGCCCATCGCATCCGATGCTATCTCATTTTCTCGAATAGAGATACACGCTCGGCCATGTCTAGAATTTGTAAAATTGACGATAATTAGTATAGTTAGGAAAAGACAGATAAACGTAGTTGTCCATGTAGTTAAGTGACTAACTTGCATACCCGCTGCTCCACCGACATAATCAATATTTAAGAATACAATCCGAATAATCTCTGCAAATCCAAGCGTAGCAATTGCCAAATAATCTCCCCGTAATCGTAAACTCGGGATCCCTATTATTAATCCTGCAAGTGTAGCCACAATACCTGCCGCTAAAATTGCAATCGGAAAAGGTAATTGTAATTTCATTGTCACGATTGCCGATATATAAGCACCTACTGCTAAAAATCCAGCATGCCCTAGTGAAAATTGCCCCGTTATCCCAATAACCAAATGCAAACTGACCGCTAACATAATATTGATAGACATAAAGATTAATGTATTAGAATGGAAGTCATTTAAGATACCTACACTAATAAGAACTTGAATAACAGTATAAACGATAATCGATGAAGCAATAAATGACCAGAACTGTTTCGATTTTTTCATAATTTTACTTCACCTACACTTTCTCACGTGTATTTTTACCAAAGAGCCCAGACGGTTTGAAAATGAGTATTAAGATTAAAATGACAAATGCTGCCGCGTCTCTCCAAAGAGAAAATCCGAGTGCACTGACAAATGTTTCTACAACTCCAAGCACGAGTCCTCCAGCCATGGCGCCTGGAATAATTCCAATCCCGCCAAGAACAGCAGCTACGAATGCTTTTAAACCGGGTATAATCCCCATTAACGGGTCAATCTTTGTATAATAAATACCGAAAATAACGCCCGCTGCACCCGCTAGGGCTGATCCAATTGCAAACGTTGCCGAGATTGTGTTGTCGACATTAATCCCCATGAGTTTAGCAGCTTCTGCATCATAGGAAACAGCTCTCATGGCTTTACCAATTTTGGTTTTATGTACAACAAACTGAAGAATGATCATCAGTGTGATAGAAACGGAAAGAATTAATATGGATTGACTGCTGATTTGAGCACCAAAAAAGTTAAACGTTGAATTACGCAATACCTCTGGATAGGCTTCTGGTTGCGCTCCACGCATATAAATGACACCATTTTGGATTAGAAGTGAAACGCCAATCGCGGTAATCAACGCCGCAATTCTTGTAGCATTCCGTAATCTTTTATAAGCAATCCTTTCAATAACGACACCAATAATCGCACACGATACCATCGATATTAGTAATGCAGGTACAAATCCAAGTCCCCATCCAGCTATAGTGAAATAGCCGATAAACGCACCAATCATAAAAATTTCTCCATGTGCAAAGTTTATGAGTTTTATGATTCCATAAACCATTGTGTAGCCCAGTGCAATTAATGCATAAATACTTCCGAGTGAAATACCGTTTATAAGTTGTTGTAGCCATTCCATGAAATTTTCACTCCTTTTTGAGCTCTAATAGTTGGGATGAAAAAAGGAATGAGGGAGGACATCCTCCCCCATTCCTACCAGTTGAATTAAGGATTTACCTTCGTTTTAAATACTTGTTCGCCATCTTTATATTCAAGAATTGTAGCGGATTTAACCGGGTGATGATTTTCATCAACCGAATATAAACCGGTTACTAGTTCAAGATCCTTTGTTTCAGCAAGAGCGTCTTTAATTTTCTCTGAATCTGCACCGCCAGCACGTTCGATAGCATCCATTAGTAGATAAACTGTATCGTAGCCAAGTGCGTTAAATGCGTCAGGTGATTTACTGAATTTGTCATTGAATTTTTTGTTGAAGTCTTGAATGATGCCGTCCGGATCTTCAGAAGAATAGTGGTTTGTCGTGAATGTATTGTTTAATGCTTCTACACCAGCAAGTTCGAGTAGAGTTGGAGAATCCCAACCATCTGCGCCCATAAGTGGAACAGTGATACCCATTTCACGAGCCTGTTTAACAATCAATCCCACTTCTTCATAGTATCCAGGGATGAAAATGAATTCAGGATTTGCTGCTTTAATACGCGTAAGAGTTGAACGGAAATCAGAGTCTTTTCCTACATAAGATTCTTCTGCAACAATTTTACCGCCTGCAGCTTCAAAATCTTTTTTGAACGATGACGCAAGACCTTTTGAATAATCGCTTGCGTTATCAGAGAAAATTGCTACGTTTTTAACGCCAAGGTCATTCGCTGCAAAGTTTGCTGCAACCGTTCCTTGGAAAGGATCAATGAATGATGTACGGAATACGAATTCATTAACATCTCCGTTGTCTTTAACAGTTACGTTCGGGCTTGTTCCAGACGGGCTGATTAGTGGCGTCTTGTTGTTATTAGCAATTTCAGCCTGTGCAACAGTAGCACCGCTTGTTGCTGCTCCGATAATTGCAATTACCTTATCCTTAGTTATCAATTTAAGTGCTGCACTTATTGCTTCAGCAGGGTCGGACTTATTATCCACTTTTATAAGCTCAATTTTCTTGCCATCAATTCCCCCAGCTGCGTTAATCTCATCACGGGCAAGCTCAATTCCCGATAATTCCGAAGTACCGTATGAAGCAACAGCACCCGATAATTCTAAGTTAACCCCGATTTTAATCGTATCGCCATCCTTAGAACCACCCGTACTTCCTTCTTCCGCCTTCTCACCTGTACCACATCCAGCCAACAATCCAATTGCTAGAGCTGAAGCAGCAAA
>DYWT01000214.1 GCA_020742515.1 Sporosarcina psychrophila | reverse complement strand
CGCCATCTTGTCCTTGTCCTTGACCTTCGCCTTGCCCTTGACCTTCGCCTTGTCCTTGACCTTCGCCTTGCCCTTGGCCTTGCCCTTGACCTTCGCCTTGTCCTAGACCTTCGCCTTGTCCTTGGCTCTGTCCTTGACCCTCGCCCTGTTCATCGCTTTGTTCTTGACCCTGGTTCTCACCTTCATTGTCGTTGTCGTCTTCATCATTTCCTTCTGTTGTTCCCGGTTTCATGTCACTGGGAGGTGCAGAAGAATTATTCTCTGAACTTGCCATACCAGACAAAGCAGGCGCTTTACCAATTTTATTTAGCGCGCTCTGTGCCTTCCCTGTATTTTCCGCAAGTATATCCGAAAGTTTTCCAAGTTCGCCCAGTTCCTTTTCTTCAGCATCGCTTAAAGAATCGGCAACGTCACCAGATTTCTTAGCTATTTCTTTTTTGTCTGCAAGACGCTGTTCTTTCAATCGTAATTCCTTCTGTTTCTTAACAAGTTCTTTCAACATCTCTTCTGATGTTTCCGCTTTTAAAAGCTTTTCAGCAAGTTCTTGCAATTCGTTTTTCACTTTCGGTAATTCTTCTTTTTTAATTAAATCCTGCACTTTTTTTTTGATCTCTTCAATAATCTCTTTTTCCTTTTCAATCGCTCCCGCTTCCAACTGCGCTTCAGATGGAAACGTGACTAATAGGGCAAGACAAGCAGATACAATAAAGAATCCGCTTAACATTTTCGGATTTACATACCTTTTTTCCCGTTTTTTAAACCGTTCAAATGCGTTTACCACTTTTGACTCAGCTGTGCTAATGATAGCAGGGGCAAGATGAGTTTCACTTACTTCGACATCCATCGCTGTAATGAGAAGGTTATCAGGCATAAAATTGTCTAGCTGCCGTACTGCTTCGGCTTTTCCGGATCTTTTGTAAACAATAGAAACAATCGTTGCTAACAGCACCAGAACTGCACCTATAAATGCGCTGCGTCCATAATAAGGAAATACGAACAGTCTGGAAACGACTAATATTAGTACCGCGAAAAGGGATGCCGCAAAGATGCCAGTCTGCACTTTGTAGACAGCTTTTTCAAAATACAGCCGATACAGGGCTGCCCTTACATATTTCTTTAATAATGATTTCCTTTCCATTCGTTCACTTCCTCATCATTTGGAACGTTTCATATTAACTCGCAGTTTTTTTACAGAAATGAATATTGAAATGACTGTAAGGGACAAATAAAAAATAATATAGCTTATCCAAATCGGAAATTTCACTTGTGTCATTTTTAAGATACTATCCCCTACTTCCTCTGAAAGAAGTGAAGCGAAAAGTATCGCCGGATTAATCGACGCAAGGATATGACCAAAGATAGAAGGTGTTGGAATGGCCGTTCCTACAGGATTGAACATCTTCAACTGCATCACAATCAGAAATATAAAAGCAGTAACAACCGATAGGAATAACATCATTCCATACGTTGCAATCATGGAAACAATCGTTCTGCGAATAAGCGTAGAAAACATTACACCTACACTCCCGATTGCAAGTAACGTAACAAACAAGAAAAAGAACACTTTCACAAAATCTACAGGAGAAATGCCTCCGAATAAGAACACTAGACTATAGACCGGCAGTCCCGCTACAATGAGCAGCAACAGGAATGCGATTGAAGACGACAATTTTCCAGAAATGATTTGAAATGAACTTTGTGATGTCGTTAATAAAATCGGCAGTGTCTGTTTCTCTCTCTCCGAACTGACAGCTCCAGCCGTCAAACCCGGCGTTATGAATAATACAAGCCCCAGCTGGATAAAAGACAACAGCGCAAACAAGATGAAGCTTTCACTCGGTCTAAAATATGACGTTCCCGATACACTCATTGTTGTAAAAATGAAACCGAAGACAAAAATACACATTGCTATCATGTAAAATAGAATGCCTATGAAACTCTTCGGAGAACGGAACCTTAATTTTAATTCTTTAAAGAGCACCGGATTATTGAAATTCATCTTCATTTCAATCAGCTCCTTTCGTAATTTCCATGAACACATCTTCCAGATTAGTCACGTGTTCCATGAACGTTAGGATTGGAACGTTATGCATGATAGCCCGCTTCAGTAAATTAATCTGATCTTCTTCTGTTCCTTTATATGAAAATCTGAGGCCGTCGCCAGCATCTAACCGTTCAATATTCGACACGAACGGATCTTCTTCAAAAAATGAGATGGGGCCATTAAGCGATCCAGTCAAACGTACCGTGATGACTCTTTCACCGCGCAGCTTATCCTGAATTTCAGCGACTGAGCCATGAGCAATGAGTCTTCCATTATCAATCACTCCGATTTCATCACACATCTCAGCAAGTTCCGGTAAAATATGAGAAGAGATCAAAATCGTCTTGCCCATCTTTTTTAACGTTCTAAGTATGTCCCTCATCTCAACGCGTGCACGCGGGTCAAGGCCGGATGCCGGTTCGTCAAGAATAAGTACCTTCGGATCATGGATAAGACTTCGTGCCAGGCATAATCTCTGTTTCATCCCTCTTGATAAAAGATCTACATACGAATGACGCTTATGTGAGAGATTTACAAGTTCCAGCAATTGGGGTATAAGCTTTTTCCTCTCCGCTTCAGGAATACCATAACTTGCGCCGTAAAAGTCTAGGTATTCATCTGCCTTCAGTTGATCATAGACGCCAAAAAAGTCGGGCATATAGCCAATCATTTTTCGCACTGCCGCTGGATTTTCTCGGATATTCACTCCATCGATGAATACATCACCCTCCGTTGGTTGTAATAAAGTTGCGAGAATGAGAAATGTCGTCGATTTTCCAGCACCATTTGCACCCACAAACCCGAATACCGTTCCCTCACTAAGTGTTAAATTCAAATTATCTAGCGCTTTGAACTGGCCATATTCCTTTGTCAATCCTTTTATCTCTATCATTTCGACACCTCCCCATTCAGCTTGAGCATAGGTGCACGACCTTGATTACCATTTTTCTCATCATGAAAAATGATTCGGACAATAATTTTTCCATCTGGCGTTATATAGTCACTGATTTTTTCCGTCTTCACCAATTTCCCGGATTCGGATTGTTCAAATTGACCTGACCGTACATTTAATATGCTGACATCATATAACTGTTTTTGTATTTTCAATAGTTCCAGTGATGTCCATTTCATTTTCTTTCCGCTTAATTCCTTTGGTAATTGCCATGTTTGATTGTACACAGGATCATTAAAATAATACTCGTCATTCCCAAAGCCTTGAGAATCCGGCTGAGATTGCCCGTCCTCAGATAACATTGACATCTCCATCATTTCAGGTTCAACTGTAAACGCATCAGTTATCGTCACGTTTGCCTCTACTGGTTGCACGAGCAACGTCAAGGCCGAGACAGAAGCCTTCACCTTAAGTAATTCAACGGGAACAATCTGAGTATCCGTATAACCGACTACGACAGGATTCGAAGTATTATTCATATAATCATTGGAAAACGAAAGAACACTATCTCTCCTCATCTTCATCAGATCATCCTGATTGGCAAGTGGAGCACTCATGAACGGATTGAACATCGATTTTCTTGGAAGCAATGTAGGTGTTTTCAACGTTTCATTCACTTGAGCTGTTTCACCTGGGCCAAGATCACCGATCGGAATCAGTTCTGCTCCTGACCAAATTGCAACTCCCGTCAATGCAAATGGAAAATCGTTCGTCACAGAACCCGTCAACTTCTTATTTGTGATCGTCAATTGAATATCGAAATCCCCTGTCTTTTCGATGTTTGTTTCTCCATACAACGACGCAACATTCCAATAACCCACATTACGGAGATGCATTTTTGAACCCGCCGCATCTCTTTCAACAACGGCCTGTTTATGAATAACCCCTTTCGAAGAGGTGAAAGCCTTATTTGATAATGAAGTACTGAGCGTTGTTTCTAAAGGGGCACTAAATGTGAAATCCCCGGACTTATTAGAAAGGATCGACTCTGCATAATAACCTGACAAGCTGCCATCCTGTTCCACATTTAATATAGCGGAATGTTGAATTTGAGCTCTTCCAATCCGATCTTTAGCCCCATATGCAAAAATGCCGATAGACGTCAGTATCGCAATAGAAGGTATAATCCACCAGGCATATTCTCTTTTATCTTTCCTTTTAAGAATAAAATACAGGACAGGTATAATAAGAATCATATAAAAGATGATAACTCCGAATAATAAAGGCGCAGATACTTTAAATGAAGGAAATAATTCGTTTGAGTCGCCAACCGAATAGACAATCGCATCACTCGGATTGTCATAATTATGCTGGCCCAGTTGCACTGAATACCCCGTTGCATCAAAAATTGTACTCCATAGGGCTGGCATTCCTGTCATTTTAGCGATTGGATCATCACCGACTGAGAAAGCAGTTTGCACAACTCGCCCCTTGCCTGCCTGAGAGTAAGCAACGATGACATTTCCTGCATCTTCAAGCAAGGGCAGTGCTTGCGCATTTAACTCGGACAAATAGGAGGGAATCTGACCGTCAAAACCTTCTGTACCTGCCCAATTATTCAAAACCTCTGAATTCGCTCCCGTACGGCCTTTCAGTGTTAGAGGCAAGTAGTCAGAGAAAACGCCTGCTTCTGCTTTTACGTTATCAGACCCGCCGATTACCAAAATGCCTCCTAAACGAACCCATCCCAACAGGGCCTCTTGTTTCTTGCTTGATAAGTCAGCAAGCGGATATTCATCGATGATGATAAAATCTGCCGCCCCCCATCCTGCGGCTTCTTCCGGTATATTGGCTTCTCCCATTTTCGAGGTACTAATGATTTGGTTATTTGTTGTATTTAAAATTTGACTATTTTTTAAAGCAGCAAGACGATCTGGATTATCCGTAAATGTGACGATGAATGTCGATTCATCATCATAGAGAGCTGTCGTTAGTTGTTGCGCACCTTTATGTACAATTTCTTTTCCTTTTGCCCATCCGCCCTCATAAAGGTAAATTGTTTTTGTAGTCGACATACCATTCATGCCGCCTATATCAGTCATCTTCGGGATGACTAGTGAAATCGTTTTAGTCTCTCCAGACCCTATATCAAGAGGAATTGCTTCCCCGCTACCTGTCCTATAGGAATCGGGAACATCGATAACCAAATCCCCGCTAAATGCAGTGCCGTTATTTTCGACTATTATTTTAAGCGGGGCACCTTTTCCCTCCTTTGCTTTCCCGTCGATCCCTGCCGACACACTCACTTTCAAATCCGGAGTTGCAAGTGCATGAACAGTCGGATTGAAGGCAATCGACCCAATTAGCAAAAACAAAAAAACTGCAAACTTCTTCCTCATAGCATTACCCTCCTGTCACGCTGAATAGAAGTCTATCGGTAGACCGCTAGTTCTCATCTATTAGTACGAAAAAGTTAACCTAAAGTTTCTCTATTTCTCAATAATTGTAATCTTTCTGTAATCGTTCGGCGTGACTTTGTACAATTTGCGTGAATGCATCTACTTGTTTTAGTCCAAATGACGATTCATAACCAATCAGCCATGTATCTCGCGTCAATTCAAATTCTTCTTCATTGTTCAAAAGCGGCATTTTATTAACATCTTCATCTCCTGTCAATGTGATTGACGGTAATATCGCGTAACCTATACCATTTAACGCCAATTGTTTACATGTCTCAATCTGATCGACTGTAATTTGACGCCCCGGATTCTGATCAAAATGACGTTGCCACCAACGCTGAATTTCCATGTGGTAATTCGAGTCACTTTTAAACTGTATAAATGGCCGTTCTGTATCTTTCAATTCATCGATAGACGTAATTTCCCGGTCCACTAAATAGAGGCGATCCCGGAATAAATAGGTTTTTTTACTCTTCCAATCTACTTGACCGCGCACAATTCCGACGTGGGCTTCTCCCTCATATAATGCTTTTACAATTTCCGAACTCCATCCCGTTATGAGCGATATCTTGGCATCCGGGTAAATTTCCACATATTCCTTCAATACTTGGGGCAACCAGGTCTGTCCTACGATGGACGCACATGCAATTTTCAATGTGCCATGCACTTTATCAGCCATCGAGGCAATCATTTCAAATGTTTCGTCTCGCTTCAAAATTGCTTCACGTGCATAAGAGACAATGATTTCTCCCGCTGGCGTTGGCTCAAGCCCTTTCTGCGATCGGATGAACAATAATGTTCCCCACTCCTTTTCAATTGACTGTAACCGCTGGGAAAGAGCCGGTTGCGATAAAAAAAGTCGCTCTGCGGCCTTTCGCATATTCCCCTCTTCTGCTAGTGCTTTTATGATTTCAAGTTCTGTCGTTGTCATTCAAATACCCCTTTCCACGTGGAATTTTCAGTATCAGCAGCAAGCTGATAACAGCAAAAATTGCTACAGTAATGTATACCCATTGCAACGAGCCATCGAGCGCATTCTGTAGCAGATGAACTTTTGTTGCGGGTATAGTCTGTCTCATTTCATCTGTCAGAAGTAAATTGACATCATCCAAATTATAATTCAGGTCCGTTTTCTTGAAACGAGCCATTAACATGCCATTTAAAATCGCTCCGAAAAGGGCCGCCCCTATTGTGTTTCCAAAATTCCGCATGAACATATTAGCAGCAGTCGCGGATCCCCGGGTTTCTCTTGGAACCGCTCCTTGGATTGTTACGATGAACGATGTACTTGTCAATCCCATGCCAACGCCTACAAAGAAGCTCGCCAACGCAGCCCACCATGGTCCAGATCCTGCATCCATTATGACAAACAATATTGTACCAACTATCAGTGATAAACCACCCGCGAAAGATACAAGGAACGTGCCATGGCGAATTAACAGATGTCCAGCAACTGACGATGCAATCGGCCATCCTATAGACATTGCAGTCAACGTAAACCCTGCAATGATCGCTGGTTGTTCCATTACGCCTGTAACAAATGTTGGCAAATAAGAAGAAACACCTATCAATATAACGCCTGTCGTTAATGACACTAGATTCGCATATAAAATGACGGGATTTTTCCACAGCGCAAACGGCATCACAGGATTTATCGCTTTTCGTTCGACCCTAACAAATAACACTAATGATCCTAGTCCTACAATAATGAGGGCGATACTGTAAAACGAAATGCGACCGAATGCCTGACCACCTTCAACAAGCCAAAATAAACTAGTAGATAGAGTTAGCGTGAGTAAGAAGGCGCCTTTGTAATCGATGGAAACTTTTTTCTCTCGTTGAGGTTCATGAAGAAAGAAATAAATACCAGCCATTGCAAGAATTCCAAGGGGCACATTCACCCAGAAAACGAACTTCCAATTCATATATTGGACGATGAGCCCGCCAATGACCGGACCTGACACTGCCGAAATCCCCCACACACTTGATAAATATCCTTGAACTTTTGCCCGTTCTTCTGTCGTATAAATATCGCCGACAATTGTCGTAGCGATCGGCATGACTGCACCTGCCCCAAGGCCTTGAATTAATCTAAAAATGATCAACTGCTCCATCGAAACAGCAAAACCACATAAAATCGAGCCAATTAGAAAGAGTGTCAATCCAATAAATAAAATCGGCTTTCGACCAAATAAGTCTGCCAGTTTACCATAAATAAGGACTGTAACCGTACTCATCAATAAATACGAAGAAAAAACCCAACTATACCGTGAAAAACCACCAAGATCTGATGCAATCGAAGGCATCGCGGTAGATACAATCGTCGCTTCCACCGCACCGACAAACATTGCCAGCATGACAGAAATGAGCACAAGCGGACGATTCGTTATTTTACTATTTTTCACAATCTATCATCCTCCTTTTAAACTAAGAAAAGTGTAAGCGCCTGGGTAGAGGCGACAGGCATAAGACGGGCTGGCGAAGTAGCGTTCTTTGCTGCATAGCCGGACCGACTTATGACCCGAGCCTCTAGGCGCTGAAGCTAGACAATAAGAAAAGCGCAAGCGCCTGGTAGACCCGAAAAGCGCTGGAGGGCCTAAAGATAAAGGCGCTCTTTGCCTTTAACTTAAAAAGGAAGGCTGTCTAAAAACGCCGCGTCCTGCGGCAACGACTGCATGACCTACATCCTGTAGGCCTAAGCAACTCGAGGGACTAGGCGCTGGAGCTAGACAATAAGAAAAGCGCAAGCGCCTGGTCAGAGGCGACAGGCATAAGACGGGCTGGCGAAGCGGCGCTCTGCCGCATAGCCGGACCGACTTATGACCCGAGCCTCTAGGCGCTGGAGCCTGGACAATAAGAAAAGCGCAAGCGCCTGGAATACGAACGTGAAATACCCTTTCCTCAAGGTTATCTATAAACAAGAACTTAAGAGTACGCCAAATACACAAAAAGGCTCCTACTAGGAGCCCGTAATTTGACCAATGCTGTTATTGTGCTGAATAAATATACTTTTTAAACTGCTTCATTATTACTCTTCGTGTTAATATGCCCGCAAATGTGCCGTCTTGTTCTGTCACACAAAGAAATGTATGATCAATTAATAAATCGAGGCCTTTTTGGAATCGGTCCGTCGTTTTTATGGATGGCAAATCAGTTTGCATAATTTCATCGACTTTTAAATCTGCTAGTCTTTCGTATTCAATACGTTCAAGACCCAATATAGAATCTGTGATCATTCCCATACTGAGAAGTCCCTTAAGATGGTATTTCGCATCAAGAACCGGAATAGCTGAATAACCTGTTTTTGTTAGAACAAGGAGAGCGTGCTCTGCATTATTTCCAACCTGCACGTGCGCGACTTTTTCAGAAGAAATGATAAAATCCGCTATCGGTGTGAAGAGAAAGTCTTTATTGTTTACAGATATCATGTAAATCTGCTCCTTCTGTAGCTATGCTGTTCATCTTAAAACTACATATCTATCATATCATAAGAAGGGCTTTCTAACCCTATATCCAAAAAAGAAAACCCCTTCAGTTAAGAAGAGGTTGCATAATAGAAAATGACAATTCCTATAAAAAATACGGCGACAAGAGCGATCCAAATTATCGGATTCAATGTAAATGGATGATCTTCAATCTCCGCGGGAATCTGACTGCCCTGAGCTCCAATAACAGCTTCTGCCTTATTCCATTTCTTTACGGAGACGAAGCCGATTATGCAGATGATTAAAACAACAATAATTAATGGAACTGCCCATATACCCAATGCACATCTCTCCTTTTGAAGTTAGGATGTGCAAAATGGCTAAAAGTTATCCTTAAAACGGTGAATTGTTAAGCCATTGACCGCCATCGAGAGTTACAATTTCTCCATTCATGTACGAGGCTTTATCAGACATGATGAATGCTGCGAGCTCTGCAATCTCTTCAGGTTTTCCAAGACGGCCTAAAGGAATCGATTCCAGTGTACGCTTTGCAGCTTCTTCAGACTCCCATAACTTTTCTGCTCCACCCGTTCGTTCAATCGGACCCGGTGCTATACCATTTACACGGATTCCATATTGGCTTCCCCATTCCACTGCCAAAGTTCGAGTTAACGACATAACACCTGCTTTAGCCGCCGCTGAATGAATGACGCCAGCGCCAGCATCCCAGGCATACGTTGCAAGCATATTCAAAATCGAACCTTTTTGACCTTTTTCGATCCAGTACTTTCCAACAGCACTTGAACAGTAAAACGTTCCATTTAGTACGATATCAATAACAGACTTCCAGCCATTTGGTGATAACTCTTCTGCCCTGACGATGAAGTTCCCTGCTGCGTTGTTTACTAATCCATCAATCCGACCGAATTTTTCATCCGTAAAAGCAACAAGTGCTGCAACTGATTCAACACTGCGCACATCCATCTGAAATGTATGTGCGCGCTCTCCGATTTCATCCTGAGCTGCTTTCAATCTATCTATATCTCTACCTGTAATAACAACTTGTGCACCTTCAGCTGCAAATTTCTTCGCCATGTATTTCCCCATTCCATTCGATCCACCTGTTACGATTATGACTTTTTCATCAAACATTCCTATTCCCCCTTGTAATGAATGAATATTCACTCATAATTGTAACATGTTACTGCGCTAATGACGAGAACAAAAGCATAGACCAAAAACGGCCAACGAATTTTCTACGTTGACCGTTTTTCTTAAGCATTATTCTTAAAATACTTTTCTACAATTTCTTCTACCGGAATCGCTTTACTATATAAAAAACCTTGTGCTTTCTGACATTTAGCTTCGAGTAGAATTGTTGCCTGTAAATCCTTTTCCACACCTTCTGCAATGACTTCCATCCCAAGATTATGAGCTAGATTGATAATTGTTTTCGCTATTGCTTCATTCTTAACATCAATTTCAATGTCTTTTATAAAAGAACGGTCGATTTTAATAATATCAATTGGATATTGCTTCAAATAACTGAGTGAAGAATAACCCGTGCCGAAATCATCAACAGAAATGAAAATCCCGATCTTTTTCAGTTCATTAAGCGTCGTGAGGGTTTCGTCCATTTTCGTCAATGCGCCTTCTGTTATTTCCACTTCAAGAGAAGAGGGCACGATACCATAACCGGAAATTTTCTTTTTTAACTTATCTACAAAATCTTCCATGCTAAACTGCTTTGGTGAAATATTCACGGCGATCCTAACCGGTTTGAACTGTTTATCTTGCCATTCTTTCAGCTGGCTGCATACCTGATCTAACACCCAATCACCAATTCCATGAATAAGGCCCGATTCTTCCGCAATAGGTATGAATTGCGCCGGGGAAACAAATCCGAATTTCCCATTGTTCCATCTGAGAAGTGCTTCGAAACTGCTAATATATCCCGTTTTCAAATCGACTTGCGGCTGATAATGAACCGTCAATTCATTTAATTCAATTGCCCTGCGCAAATGCGACTCCATCAGAGCTTCATCTGTGAAAGACAGATTCATCTCTTCTTGGAAAAAGCGATAATGAGATCGGCCGCGATCTTTTACAAAGACAAGTGCTTGTTCTGATTTCCGCAATAGATCTTCAAGTGTTTTTCCATCTTCCGGATAAACAGCAATTCCGATCGATGCGGACATGAAATATTCTTGGTGATTATAATAAAATGGTTTTCCGAAATCATTCAGCAACCTTTGTGCAAACTCCTCCGTCTTCGGCACAGAGTGATTTTGCAAAGAGACTATAAATTCGTCACTGCCGTTACGGTATAATCTTGCAGTTGCAGGACAGATTACTTTTAATCTTTCCGCGACCATTTTCAGAATTTCGTCCGCACCATTATGTCCAATAGAATCATTGATTAATTTGAAACGATCAAGTCCTAAATGTATGAAAGATACTCTTTTATCACTTTTCAATGCGTAGTGAGAATCTTCCTTGAAGTGCTCTTTCATGGCACGACGATTCCAAAGACCTGTCAATTGGTCGTGATAGGAAAGGTAAAGAAGTTTTTCATTATTTTCCTGATGCACGGATGTATCCCTTAATATTAACTGAATTTCTTTCACTTCATTATCTACCAAGACGGGGATTGTTTTCAAATACATCGGCAATAACCGGCCACGTTTATGGAAAAATGATGCCCCTTCCATCTCTATCGATTCTCCCGCTAGCGTGCGAGACAAAAACAGTTGGAATTCCGCTATTTTTTCCTCTCCAAAAAGGTTCAGAATGGAACGGCCGGAAAGTTCTTTAAATCGATAGCCAAATGCTAAATGGACTGCACGATTCGCATAGATAATTTTCAAATTCCGATCAATGGTTATAATCGGATCAAGATTATGGTCAATTATGGAATTATATTTATGCTGTAATTCTTTTTGTAATTCTCTTTCAGCTACGATATCATCCCGTTCATGCAATTCGATAATTATAACTTCCCCACCGTGCTCTTCAGTATGATATTGAAAACCCACTTCAAACATCACACTCATCTCATTGTGAGTCGCCCGAATCTCAGCTGGGCAAGATGATTGGTTTTGTCTTTTTTGTAACTTGCGGTTGATCGGAATCCATAGGCCTCCAAAAAAACTAGCTGCCGATTGGTTAGCGACACCTGAAAAGTAATGCATAGCCAATGAATTGGCATAGCACACCTCAAAAACACCTTGCTTATTTTTTTCTATAAGTATCGACATCTTGAACGAATGGTCGAAAATATAAGACGCTATTATTTTTTCTAAACGTTCTTCTATTTTAGCGTTTCCCATGAGTTCCTCCATTTGTAGTGCATCTATCTGACCTATTAAAAAGGATTTTGATTAACTACTCTCTATTTGTCTGAAAGCTCAACAAATAATGGTCATAACAAAATTAGATTGTGCTACTTCTTTAGATTTATGTATCGAAATAAAGCGCGTCTTTATTTGTCGGATGACCTGCTGCCAATGTGGAATAGACATGCCCACAACCCCATAACTAATAGTATAATGTTATTTTATGTTGAATTGGTATGTTTTCTCAGTATAATATGTCGGAAGTTGTAAATTTCTTTCATTCTTGGTATTATCAAAACATATACAATCATACAATCTTCCAGAGAAGGAGGTCTATTTTGAAAAATAATCATTCCATCCGACAATTAGCAATTGCTATTTATACGGTTAATCGTCATGCAAAAACAGCACCTGATAATAAAGAGCTCTATGGCCTGAAGAAAATGGCACTAGAGAAACTTCTTAGCTCCGGCAATGCAGAAAAAATCGGGTTACATTTCGTCGACAATCCGAAATTCAGTAAGCAACACTCGACAGTCCTCGTCCGGTGTGACGAATTCCTCTTTCATACGATCCCGGCAAAAGATGACTTCAATACACTTCCCCACCTCGGACAACAAGATCCTACTTCTCGCAATCCACAAGAACGGATGAGCCTGAAAACAGCGCGTGAGCTTCTTTCAAACTATGCCGAACCTTTTCAACAAAAAGTAGCTGAGAAGAAAAAAGCTGTTCCAAAAAAGTCGATTCACAGCATACAGAACACCCAAACTTTCCGATCCTCTTATTTGGATGGCAAGTGAACGGGCGGGACTCGCCCGTTTTTTAAGAGGTCCGAGAATATAAATCAAACACACAGGTGGATTAGCCAAAAGTAAACGGTAAATAACTATTTACTCTTGTCATCAACTATTGGATGCTCTGTGTACAGGTGCTTTTGGATTGCTTTGGATTGAAAAACGCCTACATGATTACCGTTTTTTTGATAGATAGGGATGCTACTTTGTCGCATCCCTATCTATTTTTTTCGGTATTCCTGTGATGGTCTTTCATCTGTCACTCTCCAAAGGCACAGGTAACATAGTACTAAAGCTTCTTGGAACGAATTAGAATTCCTACCAATACTGCGCTTCGACGCTTTGTGGATGCCTCCGTAATAAGCCAGAAAGAAGACCACTTGGGAGGGATTGAGCTGCATCCCTCCTTGCTCTTATCACTCCGGCTACCACGAAGTCGCGCCTTCGCTGGATGGTCTATTTGCGAAAGCACATTTCGTTAACTGTGTTGAAATCTGCAATCTGGAGTGCGTCTTTCTTGAATATAATTAGTGTCAACTAGTAATCACATTATAATCTCGGCATATACATCTCAACATCACATTTCTCTCAATATAGAACACTCTAGCGCAGGCGCGGCAAAGGGGTCGCCGAAGCCGTAAGACTGGATGCAAAGCGCTAATCCAAGCTTACGGCGTAAGGCATCCGCAAAGCGCCAAGCGTTATACAATCCACACCCTAAATTACAACTCTCTCATTAATAGAGCACCACAGCAGATTCAATTTGATTCTTAATTTCAACTTATATAGTTAACGATTTTTTTAGCTGTTTTCTATGAAAATCACCTTTTAGGGGTTAATGAAAAATATAAGTTTTTTCAACTTGGATCGATATCCAGACCCCAAGCGCCCACTTATTTAATTTGTTCAGCAATGACTTTTTCAAAGTCAACAAGAAGAATCATATCGCTATCACGCTTAATCACTCCGGAAACAGGCACTTTATTGCCTGTATACATATCTGAGGCAGGTTCGATATCAGAGAAATTGATACGTTGGATTTGAGTAACGGCCGTTACATCCAGGACAACTGTTGTCCCGTCAAATTCCGCTACGATATATTTCGAATCGTCATTATCATTACTATCTGCATTTCCTGTCACTTTCTTCAAATCGATGACCGGTAGTACTTCTCCACGTAATTGAATGATACCTTCAATATACGGGTGAGCATGCGGCAATACAGTAACAGGAACAGGTTGAATAATTTCACGCACGTGCTGAATCCCAATTCCAAAGTTATTTTTCCCTACTTGAAACTCAACAAATTCAAAGACTTCATATGTTACTACATCCGACTTCATTGCATTCACCTACTCATCTCCTATGTTTTAATAATTTGTACTGCATTAATTGAACACTTATATCTATTTTCGGCATATTTCTATTACTATTTAGGTTTATTAATAACTTTTATATAGGACTTGTGTCCCTTTGTCACTAAACCCTTTTTCAACAAGCTTTTCATACATATCACGCGCAAGCTGTAAGCCTGGAAGTGCCAGTTTCATCGCCTCTGCTTCCGCTAGCGCTATATTCATATCCTTAAGGAAATGCTTAACATAAAAACCAGGTTCGAAATCACCATTTAACATCCGGGGGGCTAGGTTTGACAATGACCACGAACCTGCAGCTCCTGTCGAAATAGATTGCAATACAGTCTCTGGATTCAGTCCCGCCTTTTCTGCATACGCTAATGCCTCGCAAACTCCGATCATATTCGAAGCGATAGCAAGCTGATTGCACATTTTCGCGTGCTGTCCTGCACCTGCTATTCCTTGATAAACTATATTTTTTCCAAATACTGATAAAACCGGCGATATTTTGTCGAATGTTTTTTCATCTCCGCCGCACATAATCGACAAAGTACCATTCTTTGCCCCAACGTCCCCTCCGGAAACCGGTGCATCGATGGTTTCCATCTGCAGCTTAGCTCCTGCTTCCGCTATACGCTTTGCCAGTGCAGGGCTGGATGTCGTCATATCGATAAGTATTTGACCCGCTCGACCAGTGGACAGAATACCACCGACGCCAAAATAGACTTCTTCGACATCTGCCGGATACCCAACCATCGTGAAGACCAAATCGGCATGCTCCACTGCTGCCACCACAGTATCTGCCCAAACCGCTCCAGCTTCAATAAGAGAATCAGCTTTCCCTTTTGTTCGTGTATATACGACCACTTCATAATTACTGTCTAAAAGATGTTTGACAATACTAGTCCCCATAACCCCTGTTCCAATGAATGCAATTTTTGCGATTTCCATCTCAATTCCCCCTATTCAATAAATGTATTACTTTCAATCCTACCAAAGATAAATCTCTCTTTCATCATTCACTTCTTATTTTGTACAAAAAAAGGAGGACGGACCCTGTAATAGGGCTCCGTCCTCAAAAGGGGGAAATGAGAATGTTGCTGTGTTCTATCTTAATTTCCCCCCTTTTCATGCATATTAAACATTGTTTGCAAAATATTTATTCTTTATTTTATCGAGTTCCTCGATAAAATGGTTTCCTTCTTTTACTGAGACCTTATGTGAGCCATACCTAACTTTATCGTACGTATTGAATAACGCATCATTTTGCCCCCAGTCCATTCTAAAAAACCACTCTTTAACAGTTTCTCCTTTTAAACGTGGAACTTTTGAAGATTGTGCTTCCTGCTCAAATTCCCTATAAGCAGTTCTCACAGCGTCGACAGACTCTGAATAATCGTAAACAAGTTCTTTTTTCTTCTTATTCTTTTGCCTTCCACCTGACCTGAAGGTATGATCAGTATCTTTACCTGACAAATGTGTTTTTCGTCTTTTTGCGATTAGGATAAATGCAACAAGAGCAATTATAAAAATCCCTAGCATTAACACTAATTCTATCTTCAAAAATACTCCACCAAAAACCTTTATGTCATCTACCATATTGAAGTCAATAACGGTGTACTCCGGCTTTTCAGTTTCTTCAATAAGCTTTTCCCTCGCCGCATCAAATCTAGCAATAAACCAATCAATTAAAGGGGTTATTCCTTTTCCAATCAGCATGAATAGCCCGCCGAATAGAAAACCGGCTGTCACGATGATAACTAACCTGACTGGATGCAATAGATGATAGACGGCCAGAAACGTAATGACTCCCAAACCTAAGATCGTTGCAAACATTTTTCCCGCATCCCCTAAATTGAAATTACGGAGATGCAAGCCAATTAAGCCTATCACTATGAAGCGAATGATAAAGTAAATGACCGTCGTCATCAAATACAGAACAACTTGCAGATTCATCAGAACGTCTGCATTTGCATTGACGAAAAATAGCTTTAGAATAAAGTAAAAAAAAGCAAAGAAAACCGTATTCAACACAAGATATGGCCAGCCATTAGCTTTTGTCTCGCCAAAATTCACTTGCAACCGCCAAAAGGAATAGACAAACAGCATAAATACAACCACTAATGGTATCCCGTTAAAGTAAAATGGCATGGCTAACAACGCGGCCAGTAGGATTCCGATGCCTAATGAATACTCCATTTTAGAAAATAGCAAATACGTAATGCTCCCTATTCCCATGGACAAAATCAGCCATAAATAATGTGAGTCTACACTTGAACCATTCGTTAAGAAAAGGAATAGATAGACAATTAGGAACAGCTCAAGAACAGTTCTTTCCGAACTTATTAATCGGATCCTGTTTCTTTCAGTTCCTTCTTGAGCCATTTATCGTCCCCCCCTTCATAGAAACTATCCAATTTGACTTGATTATATTTGGTCCATCTTTTCACAAATGAACTGAACCGTTCAGGCTCATGCGTGATGAGTATAATAGTTGGAGGTAAAATCCCTTTAGACTCCACCTTCTGCAATACATTCTCAAATGGCAATTTAGCATTTTTATCCGATAACTTTGCAAGCATTTCCAGCGTTTTTTGATACTGAATTTTACCAGTCCCCGCCGGCAGATACATATAGGGTGTTGCACCGAATGTACGGATATTTATAACAATCGCAAATGGAATCGAATTTCGTGTGCAATAATCGACATAAGAAGCAAGCCGTTCAATTTTCAGATTAAAATCTTCAGGCGAACGCATTTTTTCAATCGCATTCATAATGAATAGAATCGACTGCTCGGTAACCGGCAAATACTCTTTTGTTTGTAATTTCTGCATGCGTGCGCTTGCTGTCCAGTGAATTTGATCGAATCGGTCTGAGGGGACATAATCACGTGTTCCAACGGGCTGAAATACATCATAGAAAAGTGATTGTCGCTGATCCACTTCCCCTGGCCTAAATGGAGAGGGTTGAATTTCCCCTTTTAACGGAACAATTTTCGGATAAACAAGGTTTTCCTGTTTGATTGGTTCGGCCAACTCCAACAAGACCGACCCATCCCCAAAAATATGCGGGATATCAATTGTCATTCGTGTAATTCTAGCTATTCCACGTTTTCTGCCTTCCAACGGGATTGTAATTCTTATCTTTTCTCCGCTACCGATTGCAAATGGTACAGTGAAATCAAAAATACCGCTGAAATGTTGAAGATTTTCCACCGCTGGTATGACAGAATCCTCAATTGATAATGTTAACGTTCCGTTCCAAATAGGTATTTTGCCATTTTCAAATTCAAATACAACTTCATTTACTGATCCTATAAGAAAACGGCTACGATTGCGCGGGGGTAAAAGTTTCAAATTTTTACCCACTTTAGAATAGTAAATGTTTTGGAAAGAAAACAGGGCAAAGACAGCTGCAAAACAAGCAGCTAGCTCAATTTGATTATAAATAAGCGCAAACAGGAAAAAGATTAGCGTAACTCCCATCCCTGTATGAATCGGTTTAAATCCTTCCTCATAACGAATCCATTTCATTAAACGGTCGCCTCGATTGGCGTCGGGATCGATTCGACAATGTCTTTCAATACTTCTTCCAGTTCTTTTGTTAACATCCCTTCTGTAGACAATTCCAGTCGGTGCAATGCCGCTGGTCCGATTACTTTTTTCACATCATCCGGGGTTGCGTAACTTCTGCCAGAAATATAGGCATGCGCTTTTGTCGCTTGAAAAATCGCCAAGGCGGCACGTGAACTAAGTCCAAGTTCCAAATAGGTGTGTTCTCTTGTAGCTCGAACGATTTTCAATATGTACCGTTCCACATCTTCATGTACAGCTACCTCTCCCGCTTCTTTTGACCATTTTGCCACTTCTGCCGGGCCAATGACTGAGGACGCCGTAATAGCACCTGGATTCTTCCCGTACTGCTTTAAAATGTGGTGTTCTTCTTCGAATGACGGATAACCTATATTCAACTTAAAAAGGAAACGGTCAAGTTGTGCAGCCGGTAGAGGAAATGTCCCTTGTTGAGACTCAATCGGATTTTGCGTTGCAATGACCATGAAAGGCGTCGGCAGTTTTACCGTTTCTCCATCAATCGTTACTTGTTTTTCCTCCATCGCTTCTAACAGGCTCGACTGTGTCCGTGGCGTTGCCCGGTTTATTTCATCCGCCAGTAAAATATTCGTAGATACAGGACCTTCCTTTAATATAAACTCCTGCACTTGGGGATTAAAATAACGGACTCCCGTTACGTCGGAAGGAAGTACGTCCGGCGTGAACTGAACCCTTCCAAAAGCACCTTGGAAAGCGTTCGCAAAAGTTTTCGCCATCATCGTCTTACCCGACCCTGGCACACTCTCAAGCAGAACATGCCCCTGTTGCAACAAAGCAATTAACATAAAATCAAATTCTGCTTTCCTGCCAATAATTGCATTATTCAATTCATCTCTAAATTCCTGCATTGTCGTCAATTAATTCCCCCCGTTTCTTAATATACCCTTCTATGTTTTCACCCAAAATGGATATCTTCTAGCTTAACTGTCGACTTTTTTTAATTCTTCATACTGATTCATAAGATTATCCAGCTTCCTGCTGAACGACATTGTCTCGTTATCGGTTAGCCCTTTTTTCGCTGCTGCATTCATCATCTTTTCGCGTATTAATTCGATTTCTTCTTCTAAATTCCACTCCAAGATAATCCCTCCTTGGATTAAACATAGCTGATTTTATATTATACAGGAATACGTACAGAATAAGAGAATGAATTTCCGACAGATTCCGACAACTCTAAACGATCAGACAGTCATATCAGCAATAGAAAAGACTTTACGTTATACTATTTTTAAGGCACACTATATAAGATAGAATATACCCAATGAAACATTCAGACGTTTCATACGTCTAATTTAACAAGGAGGGGTTTACGATGAAAAACAGATGGAAACTTATATACGCAGCAATCGCGACCACTTTATTACTTACCGCTTGTGGTACAAGTCCCGAAACGGAGAATGATAGTACAAATGGATCTGCGAATGAAGTGGAGACAACAGACAAAGGTACAGTTACTGAAAATGAGGGAACGGAAACAGAGGTTGCTGATGAATCGACATCTCCTGATAGCCAAGTAGATATTTTGAAAGACGCACAGCTAAAAGAAAGCGATGAACAAAATTATACTATTTCTGTACTTCCTGATTATACATTGACCAGTGAAGAACCTGGCAAGGACAGTCTAATGGTAACAGGCGACGAAGCTGTGTTCATGCGTATTGAAACGGTGAAAAAGGAAGACGGCACATATGACTATTTAACAGATAATATGATTGCTGTACTTGAAGCGTCGAGCGATGGCGGTACGCCAACCGAAGTTACAAATGCAGAAGCAATTCCTGCTGCTGAAGGTATTGAAAACGCGAAAGTTCTTTCCGTAAAGGCTGAGACTGCGTCAATTACAGGAATCATCTTTGAACGTGACGAAATGATCGTTAGACTTACAATCTACGATTCCCCAAAAGAGGAGCATTTTGAACGTTTCCTTCACATGGGCGAAACGATTGTCAGTAAATAATAGAATACACAAGTTTGTAAGTGTTCATTATATTCAAAAAGAGACAATTCGTTCGATTTTGAACGAGTTGTCTCTTTTTACTTTTCTAATTCTGCATCCTTCATTTAAAAAAGGCAGAATCCACTTGAGGTTTTCTGTAAATATGACCACGTCCTCATATATCTGCATGCTAAATAAGCAGATGCCGATACATCACATCCCCGTCTATGTTCCAACTCACTATTTGGAAACACTTCTAAATCTTTGTTCCGTCAGTTTATTTATCATGGAATATGATTTGCTTTTTGCGCCCTCCGATTAGCACACTTTTTAAACAACAAAAATAGCGAGCCTTCCCTTAGTAATTTCGAGGTAAAGCCCGCCTGTTATCTATATATGCCGGATCGATTAATTAGGTACCCATCAATAACGTAGGCACCTTTCCGGTGGTTGCCAAAGCGAATATTATGGGGTATTCATTGTCCACTCTATAACGATGGACTTTTCAAATGCTCCATTACTTTCATTTTCATGATAGATTCTTAACCGAAAGCCCCAATTTCCGTATTAATTCAATTGCTTGATCTTGTTCTTCAATGGATAGAGAAGACATGAGGGATTCAATATTTTCAGCATGCTCTGGAAAGATGGATGTCATTAAATCGACACCAGCCGGGGTAATCGACATATATGTCACCCGTTTATCTTCCTCGCAAAAGACACGCTCTAATAATCCTCTTTTTTCAAGTTTGTCGACAACGTAAGTCATTGATCCGCTGCGGAGTAAAATTTTCTGTCCGATTTTCTGGATTGGTTGTCTTCCTCTATGATGAAGCAATTCTAGTACAGCGAATTCAGTCGGGTTAAGACCATGCTTTTCGCTCGGTTTATGTGCTTCTTCCAAAATTACTTTACTCGCTCTCGAAAGGACGATAAATAATTTTAATGCACGTTCTGTATCTTTTGTCATTATTCAGTGCCACCTTCTATATTCCGCTCAATAGTTGCCCTCATTATAACGGCAAACATGTCTTCGTGTCAAAAGACCAGGAAGACGTATCAAAACGATCATTACGGTGTTAATACCTTTTTTTCAGTTGAATCTATTCTTTGATCTTGTGTAATTGCCGATGGTAATGTCACTATAAAGCTTGTGCCTTTGTCAATCCCACTTTCAACCGCAATCGTTCCCCCATGTTCTTCAATTACCTTCAAAACGAATGGCAATCCAAGTCCCGTTCCATCTGCCTTAGTAGTATAGAATGGCATGAAAACCTGCTTAACTTGACTTTCATCCATACCCTTACCTGTATCGGTAATTCCCAAAGTAATTTTTCCAGAAGTATCCGCTTTCACAGAAACCGTAAGAATTCCTCCGGGTGCCATCGCTTCAAGTGCATTTTTCAACAAATTGAGAAGCACTTGTTTAATTTTATCAGCATCCCCAGTTATCATTGTATCTTTTAGTCTATTCTCTTTTTGCGTAATCGTAATTCCATCCATTAAAGCTTTCGGATGAACAATCTGAACCATGTCAGCAACCAAAACGCCTAATGAGAATGTCGTTTTTTTGTTCAGTGAAGGTTTGGACAGGAGAAGCATCTCGCTCAATATCGATTCCATTCTTGCTAATTCTTCATCGATAACAGAAAGATATTTTGTTGAATCAGTCGAAGCAGAAATCTTAAGTAATTGTACAAACCCCTTCAGGGTCGTCATCGGATTCCTGATTTCATGCGCAATACTTGCTGCAATCTGACCGATCGCTGACAATGAACCTGAATGGTCCAATTGCTGTTCAAGTTTCACTTTATCCGTTCGGTCCATCATCCGGACTACATAGACGTTCGTTTCTTTATCGTGAAAAGCTGTAGTATGATAATATCTCATATCCCCAGGTGAACGTTCAAAACACCTAACTTTTTCCGCGAATCCATGGGTAATAAGTGTGTCTATAAATGTAAAAGTGTCTTCGTGAAAATCCGAAAAGAAATTAAAAAGCATATCGGCAGTTTTACCAATAAAATAATCCCGGGGTTCATTAAAAAACTCAGCATGCATTTCATTTACATCACAAATGATACCGTTATGATCGACTATTACTTCGAAGTCTTTCGATTTACGGAATACATTCAGATAAGTCATTTCTGACACTCGATCATACGTTTTCGGGATATCCAGAAGGGCAACTACTAAACGAGGTTCTTCAAAATAAGTGAGATGCATTTTCACAGTGTAAGTCTCATTTAACACTAGTTGAATAGGTAACATATCGAATAATGTCTGTTCCGCTACGTACGCACGCTTTGAAAAACTCACCCACAGTTCAATGGCGGATTCATCCAAAAACTCTCTAATATTCCGTAATTTATCAATACGTAAGGTATTACAGAATGCCTCATTTTTTTCGATGATTGTTCCATCTAACCCCAAAACTATGCCTGGTCTGCTCACATTGCTCATTAAAAATGAGATATGTGCCCTTACCTTTTCCATATTATTCTTCACATATATACCTCCTGATCCCGTTTCAAAACAGTATGAAAAATGACAATGATTCATGCAGAAAGGTCAAATTTGTACAAAAATACTCTTATTCAGATTATTCCATATTAAAGGTACAATAGAAATACACCTTTATACCCATATTAGTAATAAGTAACTTATATGTATTGGAGCAAAAAATAGGGACAGAACTATGTATATTTTCCTACCAACCTTAAAAGCGAAATATATCCAAATAAAATTTTCTGATATTCTATTCGAGGCTATACGTGTCGCTAAAATATAACCTAGTCCTTCCTGGATTTACAATTAGGGAACACCCTATAAATCTTGCATCGGATTTATATCAAAAAGGAATGATTACTGTCTATTTTCTTCTTCATTTATCGAAAATTGCAGAAACAAATAAAAATGAAATAAGGCTATCCCAAATTTAAAATTTGGAACAGCCTTTTATTATCCGATTATGACTCGTTCTTTGGGATAATGATAATGCACTTTCTTAGTTTTCCCTCCCAATGTAAAGAGGAATGAAATAAGCCCGACCCGCCCTATGAACATAAGCAGCATAATAATCACTTTCCCCACCACAGAAAGTTCAGATGTGATTCCAAGTGACATGCCACAGGTCCCGAAAGCGGATGTTATTTCAAACAACAATGCAACAACCGGCACACCAGGCTCCGTAATAAGCAGTATGAGGAGAGCGGTCATAACCATCATCAGCGCTAAAATGATAACCGCAAATGATCGGAACACATCGATCAATTTTATTTGCCTATGAAAAATATTAATGACTTGGTTACCGCGTGCAAAGTTTATTAGGAATAAGACTGCTATCGCAAATGTCGTCGTTCGAATTCCGCCCCCCACTGAACTTGGCGATGCACCGATGAACATCAGCGAACTAACAAAAATATCTGTAGCTTCACTAAACTTCGTAACATCATACGTAGTTAGACCACCCGATCTTGATGAGACTGAATGGAAGAGCGCCGTAAATATTCTTTCATGCAACGCCATCCCTTTGAATGAATGCATTGATTCTAAAATGAAAATCATCACTGTACCAAAAACGAGGAGAATACCGAACGTTGCTGTCGTAATTTTTGTGAATAAGGAAAAACGGAAATGAGGCACTTTTTTAGAAAAATAGCTTTTCACTTCCATAAGAACCGGAAACCCGATAGCACCGAGTATAATTAAGATCATTGTCAATATCTGAACGAAGTAATCATTGAAGTACTGCGTGAGTGACGTTCCTGAAATATCAAAGCCCGCGTTGGTTGTCGCAGAAACGGACATGAACATCCCATTTAAGAGCGCTTCTCCAAAGGAATCATAAAACCGCATAATATAAACTGTAAATATGAAACCTCCAATGATTTCAATCAATATAATTATTTTAATGATTTCTTTGATCAGATGCACAAGCCCTGCAAGGCTGTATTGATTGTGTTCAACCATGATAAGTTGTCTTTCACGCAAACCAATCCTTTTTTTAACGAGCAGCCAAAAAAATGTACCGATCGACATTATCCCAATTCCGCCTATTTGCAAAACAAGCATAAGCATGCAAATACCAAAAACCGAATAGGTGTTTCCGATACTGATAGGCGTCAATCCAGTAACACTTACAGCACTGACTGCTGTAAACAAACTATCAATGAAACTTATCTTTATGCCTGGTAAATATACGCCTGGCAGATTCAGCAGTAATAATGAAAAGGCAATGGCCAGAAAGTAATAAAAAACTATAACTTGTGCAGGTGTAAACCTGCGTAAATTCTCGCGATTGAATTTCATCCAGTTCACCGTTCCTTTCACCAATGTCAAGGTGTCGTACCTATTTTAGAGAAGTCGAATGAAAAAAGAAAGGATGAACTTTTTTTAATTTTAAAAACAGCCATGCGATCGCATGGCTGTTCCTTACTTTACGCTTTCTTCTTATTACTTCTAACCCCTGCCAAATAGCCATTAAGTGCAATTCCGACAAGAACAACCCAAAATGTCGTTTGCCAAAGTGTTGAATGCGGAAATTCTGGATCGAGGATTTGTAAAGCTGGATGTGCCAATGTGAGGACAACCAGCTTGACCCCAACCCATCCGACGATAAGAAATGCTGCCGTTTCCAAAGTCGGGAATTTTTCCAATAGGACAACGAATTGGCGTGCAGCAAATCGCATAATGATTAAGCCAATAAGCCCTCCCAATAACATGACGGTAAATTGTCCTCCGTTGATACCACCGATGTGGAAGTCACCAAGCTCAGGCAAGGTTACCGCGAGCGCCACTGCCGCAAGCATCGAATCGAGCGCAAATGCGATATCCGCCAGTTCGACTTTGACAACGGTCATCCAGAAACCTGACTGTTTACGCTTCTTCCCATCAGGATGTGCTTCTCCGCCTTTTCGCTGATCAATAATGCTCTTAATGGATATGAACAAAAGATATGCTGCCCCAAGCGCTTGAATTTGCCAAATATTCACAAGGAACGTAATCATGAACAATGCGGCAAAACGGAAAACAAACGCTCCAAATAGTCCGTAGAAAAGTGCTTTCTTTTGTTGTTCATGCGGTAAATGCTTGACCATGACCGCCATGACAACTGCGTTGTCTGCTGCGAGTAGCCCTTCCAGTACGATGAGTACAACAAGTACCCATGCATATTCCAATAATATTGCTTCCAAATAAATTCCTCCTACTATTTCACAAATTAAAAAGACCCTCACCTAATAAAAGGCAAAGGTCTCGCTAAGTTAGAATTTTAGTTGCAAAATCCAGCTATCATAACCGATGGCAAAAGCCATGTATTGACGACTATGAAATAGGTCTCCCTATAGCTACTCCCCTTTGACGTAAAGTCAAAAGTTATTAAGTTCGGGTACTTTTGTTTTATTATACCACAATAAACGCTAATGTAAACGTTGAATCAACCGATTTTAATATGATATTCGTTGTTTTTCTTATTTTTTTCATAAAAAGCTGTCATTGAGGGAATCGACTCGAGAAAATCAGCACATTCTATTCCGCTTCCTTCAAGCAGCCTTTCCGCAACTGTCGTATCGAAAGTCGCATTCCACATCATATAGTCCAGTGTTTCCGCTTCAACGCCTAGCCTTCGTTGTAAACGGATTGAAGTAAGGCCTTTTTCAGCCAGGAGTCGGGGTACTCTTCCTTTTGGCTTTTTCCCTGTCAGTTCAACGACCATTGCGCTATAGATTTCTTCGATTGGATGCGGCGTCGGGTCTGTCAAGTGGACTGTTCGGCCGGCAGCTTCTTTATGATTGGATAAATACACAGCCGCATTGATAATATAGTCAATCGGCACAACATTAATGTATGCATCAGTTCTTCCTACGTATGGGATAATTGGCATCCATCGCAATCTATCAATCATATTCATGAAAAAATAGGGTCCATCAAATTTGATGGTCTCGCCAGTTTCAGAATGACCACGCACGATTCCCGGGCGAATGATTGTTACAGCTGCATCTTTCTTCAGCCCATCTACGAGCAGCTCCGCTTCAAATTTAGTTTCCTCATAATGATTTTTAAAAGTAACGGGACGAATCAGTTCAGTTTCAAGTAACTTACCTTCCCTCTTCCCTGCAACATAGGCTGTACTGAAATACATGAAACGCTCGATAGTCGGATGGCTCTGGACGAATTCGTTCACCCTTCTCGTCCCTTCGACATTTACTTCCCAAGCTATTTCCGCTTTTACCGCAAGATCATATATGGCAGCAAGATGCCAGATAGTAAGCACTTCTTCACGCAACTTTTCAATCATCTGCCGCTCCATCCCAAGGCCGGATTTTGTAATGTCTCCGACAATGATTTCAAACGGAATGTCTATATTCTTTTCCTTTAATAGTAAAGCGGCTTTTTCTTTTGCAAGATCAGCTTGACTAGATTGGACTACTGCGTAAATTTTTTCCACTTCACCAAGATGCAACAATTCCTTTATTAATTGTGTAGCTATGAATCCGGGAAATCCCGTGAAAAAATGAGTTCGCATAAAATCCTCCCTTTTTTTATTAGTATAGCATCAGCTTGCACCACCTGAAAGAATATTCAGATAGATAGAGGCGTTTAATTCACTCTATTAGTTGGAATATTGAATACGGTTTAGAACCTGAGTGCAGACGCCTTACTATGAGCTACGGGAGCGTATTTGAAAAATTTTTTTATTTCAATTTGTATAATATATGCTGCGATAAGGAATTCCTTTGAATCCGCTACGGCGCTAGGGGATGCCTCCCGCCATAAGCGAGGGGACTGAAAAAGTACGATTTCCTTCAATACCGTTGATTTCCGTTCCGAGCGGACGCTTTCCGCGGGCACGGCTTCAGCCTCCTCGTCACTGCGTTCCTGTGGGGTCTTCAGCTCGCGCTGTTCCCGCTGGAGTCGCCGCTCTCCACTACAATCAACTAGTTCTTACTAAAAAAAGAACTTTTTCAGTGGCTTCCCCCAAGCCTGACCGCTTCGCTATCAGTATTGGGACTTCGGCATTCTTTAATGGCGTCTTGGCTCAGTTTAAATAAGTATTCATTTGTTCAACATATATATATAGGCTTTATACCAACTCGAAAGCCTGAATGTGATACAATCTGCTTTAGTATGTTAAACAGGAAGTTGATGATCGAATGCACAACAAAACGTATGCAGTCGTCGATCTGGAAACAACCGGCCATTCACCGGCTAAAGGGGACCGGATGATTCAAATCGCGATTGTGTTTATAAAAGATGGAAAAATTGGTGAAAAGTATGTCCGTTTTGTTAATCCCGGACAAAAAATTCCCGCTTTCATCCGTCAATTGACGGCTATTTCCGATGAAGATGTAAAAGATGCGCCTTTTTTTGATGAAATTGCAGCGGAAGTTGCCGGCCTCTTGGAAGGGACGGTATTTATTGCACATAATACTGATTTCGACTTATCCTTTCTTCAAAGCGAGTTTGCTAGATGCGGCGTTGGCAAGTGGACGGGAAAGAAAATCGACACGGTTGAACTGTCTAAAATATTGATACCATCTGCCCCAAGCTATAGGTTACAGGATATTACTGAAGAACTTGGAATACCACTTGGGTCAGCTCATCGGGCTGATGACGATGCAGAGGCGACCGCGAAGTTGTTTCTAATTTGTATGGACAAATTGCATGCTTTACCGGAGGATACACTGAATCTCCTGCATCGGAGATCGTTTCGATTGAAGTCTGATTTCTCAACACTTTTCTACGAAGCCTTGAAGAAGGCACGGACAAAAAGAAGAGGCACTGGATTTTCAACTTTCCGTGGCATCCCGTATCGGAACATGACGATTTCGAAACCGGATCGTTTTGAACGCTTGGTATATCCAGTTGACGATCAGGAAAAAACAACGCAATTGAAAAAAGCCTACCCTGATTTCGAACGAAGGGAATCGCAGTTCGGATTCATGGATGCTGTGTGGAAAGCGCTATCTGCACAATCTGAAATCATAGCAGAAGTACCGACCGGAATCGGAAAGACCATGGCTTATCTATTGCCAGCAGCTATCCATTCAATTGCGACGGGAAAACCTGTCGTTATCAGTACATATACCAATCACCTCGCTGATAAAATCATGGAAGACGAACTGAGCAAAGTAAGAGTAATACTTGGCACCGATGTGACGGCGACTGTATTGAAAGGCAGAGAGCAATATATTTCCCTTGGAAAGTTTGAAGAATTACTTCGTATTGCAGATGAGTCATATGATGAAACGTTCGCTATTATGCAAACCCTCGTATGGCTTACAGAAACTGTGACAGGCGATTTGGAAGAATTGAATGTATCCGGTGGCGGCCAGCTGTTTGTCGACCGTATTCGAAAGCGTTCCAATGACTTGGCACTTGACGAACAAGCCGCTGACTATCACTATAAGCTGCTTGATAAATGCGGACACTCAAATTTGATCATTACAAACCATTCAATGCTCCTTTCTGACATGAATCGCGGGCAGATGATTTTTAGTTCACTTGCAGGACTCGTTGTCGATGAGGCTCATCAATTTGTTCAAGCTGCAACACTTATGAATGAAACCGTATTTTCCTACACGAATTGGAAATATGTCATGGGGCAGATTGCGTCCGATGCGACAGGCCAGCTGTTGCAACAGGTTGATAAGCTTACTGCTCAATTCGGAACAGATCAATTTCACAATAGGGAACAGCTAGACTCCGCCTTTGTGAAGTTTCTAACATTGTTCGATTATGCTATAGCCACCTTGACTGCTTTTAATCCTTCTAGGCGTAAAAAACAGCAGGGAAATAGAATCATCTATTCATTGGCTGAACTAAATTATGGGAGGAACGAATTTTCAAAAGTTGCTGAGGCTATGACTGATTACATTAGCAAAGCTGAGTTATTCACAAGCGGTTTAACAAAACACGTAGATAATATGACCCGTAATGAGCAAGCAATCCTCTCGGAATGGGATTTTTGGGTCCGTGAGATGACAATCAAAGCTGGAGAATGGGTCGAAGTCTTTTTAGATGATAATTCAGATGACTTTACGGTCTGGATGGAAAAAGATATGCGCAGCATTCCGGGAAGTCTGACTGTTATTAAACGTTCACTTGATGGATCTCAGCTCATCCGGAAATTTATTGACAGGCTTAAGGATGAACAGACGGGCATTGTATGGACTTCTGGAACACTTGCGATTCCCGAAAATGAGCGTTTTATCGCAAGACAGCTTGGTATCGATGATTCAATACCACTCTTAACATTTGATGCGCCCGCCCATTTCTATGAAGGGGCCGAAATATTCATTGTTAAAGATATGCCTGATATCCAGCAAGTCAGTCAATCGGATTATATTGAAGCGGTCACAGACACAGTGGTCCAAACAGTTATGGCTTCGGGGGGAAGACTCTTTGTCTTGTTTACCTCACTGGATATGCTCAGAAAAACCTATGATCTTATTACAGAAAGTCAACAATTAGAGGATTATGCGTTATTTGCGCAAGGCATTAGTTCAGGCAGCCGAATAAGATTATTGAAGTCTTTCAGGCAATTTAATAATTCCGTCCTATTTGGAACGAATAGTTTCTGGGAAGGTGTCGACGTACCCGGAGATGCGTTGACTGCAGTCATCGTCGTCAGGTTGCCGTTCTCATCCCCGGACGAGCCGGTGTACAAGGCAAAAGCGGCTAAGCTGTCAGCTGCTGGGTTGAACCCATTCACTGAACATGCCTTACCGGAGGCGGTTATGCGGTTACGGCAAGGTTTCGGCAGGCTCATCCGTTCTTCGGCAGACAAGGGTTATTTCATTATCTTGGATAGACGGATTGAAACAAAATCGTATGGTCAACGGTTCTTGGAGGCATTTCCGGATGTGCCGGTAAAAAAAGTGTCGCTCGCACATATGGTTAATGAACTCGAAAATTGCTATAATGAATAGGTATCTAAAAGGAAGCGAGTCATAATGATTCGAAAAACATTTTTACGACATACAGGACGTGAAGAGTTATGCTGAATTGGATTAAATTCATCGTCGTCTTCCTTTTTACGTTAACTTCGGTCATCACCGTCACGGTTCTATATAATGCCGACAAACCTTCATCATCGGTTAAAAAGGCGGCAATTGAATCCGCCATTAAATCAGGACAGCTGGTTTCTGCAAGTACTGTTGAAATTTTCAATGGGACAGTTCCAGCTGTCACGGTATACGGGGTGGACGGGGATGGCAAAAAGAAAGCTGTTTTTGTCGATGAGAAATCGAAAGACGGTTTTAAAGAAGTGAAGTTGGCGGATGGGATTTCGGCAGAAAAGGCCGTTGCAAACGTCAAAAAAGAACTGGATGTAAAAAAGGTTCTTCATGTCAAGCTTGGGCTAGAAGAAAAAGGGCCTGTTTGGGAAGTCACATTTAAAAGTGATAATGGAAAACTAAATTACGTTTATGTGTTTTTCGAAAATGGTCAATGGTGGAAACGAATATTGAATCTCTAAGGGAGCGATACAATTGACGAAATCATTAGCATCCAGGGTGAATACGCTTTCGCCATCAACGACGCTTGCCATAACGGCAAAAGCGAAAGAAATGAAAGAATCTGGTATTGATGTAATCGGTCTTGGTGCTGGGGAACCAGATTATAATACGCCAGCTAACATTATTGAAGCGGCGTATACATCTATGAAAGAAGGTAAAACAAAATACACACCTTCAGGTGGCCTGCCAGCGCTAAAAGATGCAATCATTCAAAAGCTGCAAAAGGATCAGGGTTTAGCGTATTCTGGAAAAGAAATCATGATCGGGATTGGTGCAAAGCATGTTCTTTATACGCTGTTCCAAGTTATGCTTAATCCCGACGATGAGGTTATCATACCGACACCTTACTGGGTCAGCTATCCAGAACAAGTGAAGTTAGCAGGCGGAGTTCCTGTACATATCGAAGGGACCGCAGCAGCACAGTTTAAAGTGACGGCGAAGCAAATCAATGACGCGGTTACCTCTAAAACTAAAGCGGTCATCATCAACTCGCCGGGGAACCCGACAGGCATGATTTACTCAAAAGAAGAATTGCAGCAAATTGCCGAAGTTTGTAAAGAAAAAGATATCTGGATTATTTCAGATGAAATTTACGAAAAACTTATTTACGGCGGAGAAAAACATATTTCCATCGCACAGCTTTCAGATGATGCAAAGAAAAGGACACTGCTCATTAATGGCGTTTCCAAATCACATTCAATGACTGGCTGGCGAATTGGCTATATTGCGGGAGATGCAAATATTGTTAAAGCGATGACAGATCTTGCGAGTCACTCGACATCCAATCCGACGACAACTTCCCAATATGCGACAATCGAAGCCTATAACGGGCCGCAAGATGCTGTTGAAACGATGCGTAAAGATTTCGAATCGCGTCTGGAACGGGTTTACCCGCAATTATCAGCCATCCCAGGATTTAAAGTGATTAAACCGCAAGGCGCTTTTTATCTTCTTCCGGAAATATCGGAAGCAGTTAAGAAAACAGGGTTTGCAAATGTGGATGATTTTGCTGAGGCATTATTAACGAAAGCGAATGTCGCAGTCATTCCTGGATCTGGTTTTGGCTCTCCAGATACAATCCGGTTATCCTATGCAACTTCGATTGAATTACTT
>DYWT01000213.1 GCA_020742515.1 Sporosarcina psychrophila | reverse complement strand
TTCGTGCTTTTTAAATAGCCTATTCGCATGTTAGTGCAAAGGTCAATAGAAATCCCTCAAACCTTTGCACAATCAGACTGTGCTTTCCGCTCACAACAGCTCAACGGTATGTACAAGACATGGTTCACACTTAAATGATGAGTGATTTAGTCGTCATTTGTGATACGTATGTTCCATTATAATGCGACACCTTCTTTTCCAGCAAGTTTACCGACGGATGTGTGACGGTTTGGTTTTGGGAAATATTAGCCAGAAAAAAAGTACATCTCAGGGGTTAAACCTTGATGTACTTTCTAAATTAATGTGATACCGGCTATAGGGATCGAACCTACGTCCCCCGCGTTACGAGTGCGATGCTCTACCAACTGAACTAAACCGGCATTCTTTGTGTTTTGAACTAAAGAGAATATTATAAACCTTTCAGCGAAAAATAACACAGATAGTTTTCAGTTTCAAGCTCATTCCTCTAGCTCAGGATGGTTAATCCCTAGAATACGTTGTTGGCGTTCCTCGATATTTTGAATATCTAGTCTTTCCGTAAAATTGGGACTCGTTAGATTAAACAGATAATTACTGTAATCCTTAATATAGTTTAGCTTCTTCGGATGTGCAGAATAAGCAACTGTCAACAAAGAGTCAAACAGTGCCACCACTCCAGAAATATCTTGCTTCATATAGTGAATTAATTGCCAATAACTTTCATATAAGTCTTTTGGAAAATTATTGAAATCATAAATCACGTTACCTCCCGAAGAAAATGTCTCATCAGTGTCTTCGCCCATCACCACAAACCTTCCTGGTATACTGGCAAATTTTGAATCCAACAAAGCCTTGTAGTTTAAGATATAAATGGCGGTATTAGGATCATTTATGCCTGGCGAAACCGCCCTCAGAGCTACTTCAATCAATTTAGCTCGAGCAAAATTTGGATCGTACATAGAAGAAGGTTTTTCTTCATAAGTTAGGGTGCGGTTTATTGCCGCTTGGAGCTGTGATTCATCTTTAACTTTTCGGTTAGTGTATAAATCGACTAGCGGCTGATTTGCGGAAATAAACTCTCCTATTCTTAGATGTAGCACTATGGTGCCTTTGAATTCCTTGCTCAGTTCAACTAGTCGATTAAAATTAATATATTCAACATAACCACTCTCGTTAGCCTTTACTGTGAAGATGTGTAGCGTGTCTATTTGAGGAAGATGATCCAACAAAGGCATTTCTTGAAAGTATTCAATCGTTTCATCCGCAACTGACTCGGCCTCCTTGTACAATTTAGTCACAAGATGGTTCAATTGTACGGATATTGCCACATTATAAACGAACTTCGTAAAATAAAAAACGCAGGCAAGGGCGTACAATAAGGCAATGGAGGCCGAAACAACCAAATATTCATCTTCTGAATTGCGCATAAAAAACAAAGAGGAAAGACAATAAATAAAACCACCAAGAAAAATCCCCAAAGTTTGCATAGATGTTTTCTGTAAGAGAAAATTCTCAACAGTCCGGGGACTGAAATTAGATGAGTAGAACGAAATGACCGATAACATCGTCCCAAACGTGAAGGTTGCCACTGAAAAAAGGGAACCCGCTAGCAGGCTCAAGATTGATTTGGCCAGATTGACGCTCGTTAGAAAAACAGTCGGGAAATAGTCCACCACATTTATCATTCTGGTGTCGAGCAAGATAACACCAATCGCTAAAATGAAAGAAAAGAGCACGCTCCCTCCTAGAATAAGCCAAATACGTTTATCTTCAAAAAATAAGCCAAATGCCTTGACCATGTTCTATAACCCCTCCTTTGATAGAATTATTTTCTCTATTATACCACTCGCTCCTTAGGAATGTCTTCTTTTCAGCCGTACTTTTTCTGATGTTCTTTCTTCAACTTTAAATACGCTTCATTTTCCCTCACAATTTTCCACTTCTCTTCAAAAATGGTAGCTGACTTTGCTTTTTCTTCGTCTATTATTCTTTCTTTTATGTCGCCATTTTCATCATATTTGCGACCACCTTTGTAATTGGCGTAACGTCTAGATCTAGTGTAGCCCATTTGAAGAAACTTCCGACTCATATCCATACCCACAAAATCACCGGCTGCCTGGTAATCCAAAAACAGCTGGTAGATTTTGTCAGAAGATACTTTAGCAATTTCTGGAGTCTTAAAACGCCAATGTGGTAGTATCTCGCTTTTATAAGGTTCTACCAGAAGCACCCCTTGTTCTCCTCGGCCCACTCGATACAATTCAGGCTGGTCCCGGAAGTTTATCTGAGCGAAATCCAGTTCATAATCAAAGGCCATGTTACCCCCCTCATGTCGATCCATTTCACTTTTTCTGTTTAGTTTTGTTACTAAACATGACGTTAATTTTGTGTTCCAGGCAACTATCTTGTCTGCTCCTAACCGGAAGACAAAAAAGCTAGATTCGTAAAGGTCTCGCTAACATTTGTCTGTAAATTGTTTTCAATTTTATCATCATTTATGATACGCATGTCCGTATCATCGATAGGTAATAAATTCTATTCGCTATCTGGTACGGTAATCTAATTATTATATATATAAATAAACCCCATCACTTTACTGTTATAAAAGCGATGGAGTCTCTCTTGCTTCGTATTAACTTTCTACTTTAGGAGGTAGGGCATCTAACTGCAACTCGCTATAATCAATATCAAACAAATCGAATAATTGACGTAGACAATTCATTTTACCAAAATTTGAGATTGAAGTTTTAAGATAAATTCCTGGTATAATCTCTGTTCTCCTAGTATCTTCGTAATCTGTAAATAAAGTGGTATAGCCACTATTTAATCGACTACTTGCTAACTCCATAATTTTATTGGGATTCACTCTTGCTAGTCGTTTAATTACTTGAATGAACATCTCTCGCCAGGTAGTGACTTCTTGATAATCCTCATCAACAAAAATATAACCTTTTATTCTGTAGCCCGTATAAGTTTCTTCACCATCATAAATGTATAAGTTAGATTCTTCAATAGATTCTATAGGTTGATAAGTTGTCTCTGGCATTGGCCATACCATTAATGCTTGGTCAATTAACTGATTACGTCGTTTGACTATCTCCTCTTTTCCCCACTCATTTGTTGCTTTCGGGATTTGATTTAGAAAACTAAAATGACTCTCATTAAAACCTTTTTCGATGTTTTTTTCTCCTTAAAGGGACGATTACTATATTTTGAATTATATCTGTTTATGGCAAAATAAAAGTACATAAGTTTGCAGCACATTTGTACATGACTCTGCAGGCAAAAAAAGGCCTTGTTAGCTATTCAATTATCCTCTAAAGTTTAAGTTCCGACACTTTTACTTGGAGGTAGAAAAGGATGCTAACAATGACCGATATTAATACTATCAAAAATTTAAGAAATAATCACGATAAATCGATTAACGATATTGCCCAAACGCTCCGAATCAATTGGCGCACAGCTAAAAAATATGCCGATCAACCTGTATGGCCAAAACCTATTAAACAAATAAAACGAGGCATGATGTACGATGAAAAGTGGGGAGACATCGTTTCGCTTTGGTTAGAAGAAGATTTTCGATTACCCAAGAAAAAAAGACGTACCGCACTGAATTATTTTGAAGCATTATGTGACTTGAATTTTTCCGGTTCCTATCGCACGGTGACCAACTATGTTCGAGAATGGAAAAGTAACCATCATCAAGAGTTGCCTACTGCTGGATATGAACGACTTGAACATCCACCGGGGGAAGCCCAGTTAGATTTTGGCACAATGGAAGTGGAACACCAAGGGGTATTTAAAGATGTTAAAGCCTTAGTTTTGAGTTTTCCGTTTAGTAACGCTGGCTTTGCGGTCGCATTACCGAGTGAAAATCAAGAATGTTTACTGACCGGGATGACGCAACTGTTTGATCAAATTGGAGGCGTTCCACGAAAAATTCGCATTGACAATATGGTCACGGCTGTTGCACAACCGAAGACAAAATTTGAACCGGCTGTTCTTTCAGAAGGCTTTCAACTCTTCACGTTACACTATGGGTTTGAGGTTCAAGTTTGTAATCCAGCCAGTGGGCATGAAAAAGGCAGCGTCGAAAACAAGGTGGGGTATGTCCGCTATAATTTCTTTTCGGATTCACCCCGCATGACTTCTTATCACGCGTTGAATCAAGAACTTGAAGAGACGTTACGTGATAAGAGACAAGCCATTCATTATGAAAAAGGTGTTCGGATTGAGGCCTTATGGCAGACCGAGCAACACTCGTGTTTAGCTTTACCGGATGAAACTTATCCAGTTTTCAAAGAAGTCGAACTCCAAGCTAACAAATTGAATGAAATCACATTGGATCAAACACGGATTCATATATTAAATGCGCGTCGTCATCCAAGATTAGTCGGTCATCTGACCTGGAATCGTTACCGTATCTTAACGCCTCAAGGTGAAATACTGGCCGAAGATTATCGACCTTATATGAATAAGCAGCGGGTGA
>DYWT01000212.1 GCA_020742515.1 Sporosarcina psychrophila | reverse complement strand
AGTGAGCACCAAATGTTTGGATGCTGGAGAGCAATATATATGATCGGTCGTGGGTTGCTAATGATCGGTTGGCGGAGGTATATGGTCGGTTGCGCCGCGTTATGATCGGTCCCCAGTGATATATGATCGGTTGCGTAGCGCTAATGATCGGTTGAGGATGATATATGGTCGGTCGTGCTGTAGACTTGGCGGCTGGGGTCGCGTAACCGCTTTTGTTCCGCTCAATTACAACTTAGAACTTATTGTGCTACAGTGAAAGAAAGAATATTGAGTGGAGGGGCTGTTATGCCATTAATCGAACATCAGGAATTCATTAAAGCCTCAGTAGAACGCTGCTTTGATCTCGCGCGCGATGTGGATATTCATACTCAAACAACAGAGGGTACGAAAGAGAAAGCCGTTGGTGGGGTTACGACAGGTTTATTGCTGGCGGGGGATGTTGTTACATGGGAGGCAGTCCATTTCGGTATAAGGCAAAGACTGACGGCAAAAGTTACAATAATGAATGAACCCTATCTCTTTGAAGATATAATGGTCAAAGGTGCCTTTCACTCATTTACGCATGTACACGAGTTTATTGAAAAGGATAATGGCACGCTAATGATTGACCGCTTTCGTTATAAATCCCCTTTTGGACCGATTGGAGTTATTGCGGATAAGCTGTTTTTGCAAAGCTATATGAAGAACTTTATTGTGAGCCGTGCAAAGGCTCTGAAGCAGATTGCGGAAAGTGAGCAGCGGGTGGTTCATTAAGAAAAGATGACTAGATAAATAAATATTGATTGTATCTTCTGCTGAAATAGATTCTTTTACAAAACTCCTTTTACCAACTTAAAAGGAGTTTTTATTTTGGAATGAAATCAGGAAAATTCTTTTGGTTTTCCTTGAAGTTACATATTTTCTAATTTGCCTGTAATATTTCATGTAGTGAATCGTCTAATAACTAAAGGAGGGGAGAGCGTGTGACGAACCATACAATCGAGGAGTGGTTTCAGCTGTATGAAAGGGATATCACCAGTTTTCTAACTTACTATACGGGCTCGATAGATGTCGAGGATCTAGTCCAAGAAACTTTTATGATAGCTATGAAAAAAATGACTGGGTTCAACGGGCAATCTCATCCGAAAACATGGCTGATTTCTATTGCGAGAAATAAGGTTATCGATGATTATCGCAGACGGAGAGTATGGGAAAAGATCAAGCATTTAATTATCCGCGACCCCAAAGAGTCAAATGAATTGGAAGAGCAAACAATTCTAAATCAGGAAATCATCCAATTATACAAAGCGATTCATCAACTTTCTCCCCGCTATAAAGAGGTAGTTATTCTTAGAAGTATTTTAGAGCTAACGCCAAAAGAAGTTAGTGAAGTATTGAAAAGCAATGTGAATCATGTGAATGTCATGTTTCATCGGGCGTTAATGAGACTAAGAGAACTACTTGTAGAGGAGGGATTTACTTATGAAGAGAGTGGAGAACTTACAAGAAAGTCTGAAAAAACTACCTAAATATACATTGGATGATGAACAGAAAGAAAAAATTATTTTAGCTATGAAGAAGGAGACGAAATCTAGAAAGAGAGTGAAGTTTGTTAAATCTCTCACGGCACTTACTTTAATATGTGCGGTAGTATTTGTTCTTGTCTTATCAAGTGATAGTGAGAGTAATAATTGGCTTAATGAACTGAAGCAGTCGTTTCGACCTCAAGTAGAATTGACCGCGCAGCAGGGGGAAATCTTTAACTTTTCACAAAGTAATCAAGAAGTGACTGGAATTGAGGGGAAGGTGGGAATGCTATTTAACGAACAATTTGTAGCGGAAGATGCAAGAAAAGGGGCGAAAATGATGCTCTACTTTTGGATAGGTGCGTCAGAACTCGCAGGTAAAAGTTACACAGTAGAAGCTAGGGATGCTTACGATAAAAAAATAATAATGTCTGAAGGGGTTTTTGATGGTTTTCTATTTGAAGAAGATGTCCAACAGGTATTAACTAGTTTCACACCATTTCCGAAAGAAGGTAAATGGCAACTTTCCTTCTATGTGGATGATCAATTATTTGAGGAATTTACAATTGAGGTCCTTCCCCCATTTCCGAAAACCGAACATTATACTTTGGTTAATCATCCAATGGAACTTACAGTCGGGGAGTCAACTGAAGTATTAATTGTAAGTGAAGAAGAAAACGGGAAAGAAATAGAGGTGAAGTTATTAAATAATAAAGGGAAAGTTATTTCCGAGCATGTCTTCTTTCAGAATACCCCTCAAGATAATTATTATTATGGGAGTATAAAATTCCCGAAAAAAGGAATCTGGAAGTTAATGATTAATGGGGAGAAAACACAGCCGTTCAAAAATTAAATCTAATTAAAATCGCTCCTGCCACAGACGCGGCAGGAGCGATTTCCATAGAGGGAGACCTCGGTAATACTAGCAGAGGGTTGTCCATTGCAGTTACCTTGGATGGTCATTGGGGATTGGTCACAAAGTAAATGGTAACAGGTCATTGGTTTGCCTGTAATTTAAATTGGATTGGTCCCCACTCTATGCCCCGGAAAGGAGTCTCACCTTTCCGAGGGATTAAAAGTATTTCGCATCGTCAAAGCCTAAAACGATAGAATAGTTTTTGGCATTAATCGAATTAGATAATTTATGTGCATCTTTTTCTGCTTGCAATGATTTGAGCCGATAGTCTTCTGGGTCAAATAAAGCGACGCGGTACACGATTGTACCTTCAGAATAGCCATATTGAATTTCTTCTTTTTCTGCCATTGACAGTTCTTTGTAAAAGCGGGCTTTTGCACGCAATTGTGTGGCGAGTTCAATCGCTTCGACAATTGCTAACTGTTGTCCTTGGAATTCAATTGTGTTATCGACATTTGCGCGATACATGAGACGATCTAGCACGCGGCTGTCCAAACGTACTTCGTCCAATTCGGTTTCTACGACTTGAAGCGGACGTGGTCCTTGTTCGGGAGTACTTCCTTTTTCTACAGTCGTAAAGGCGACACGTCTCATTTCATGTTCTAGCTCATGGATACGCTTGGTCAAGATGCTTTTTAATTTTACGGCTTCAGCAAGTGTTATGTTGCTCATTTGTTCATTCCTCCCAGTTACAAACTATATCAGTCTACTATAATGGAAGATTGTCCCTCATGCAAAACATAAGAATGGACGTCACCGCCGCTAAGGCTGGTGAACATGTTGCCGCATGCCGTTGTCAGTTCAAATGCTTCAGTAACATCCATAGAAGGACGTAGGAAGAAGACATGTAGCGCTTCCGTCGTTTCTTCTGTCACGGCGGTCCGTATGGAGTCGACATATGGACTGCCGAATGGGCTATAATCATCTTTCAATAGCAGAATGTTTTGTAATGAGTTAAAACGGCCATTCAAGCCTTCGTATCCATCCACTTCTGTACCAGAAGTAAGCAATACATCGCCGACCAATTTTTCAAAGTCATAGATGCCAGCAGGAATTTCATGTTCCAAGGAAAAGAAATTATTCAAGTCGACAGCATTGTGGAAGGGATTGATATAGTTTTGTTTCTTAATACGTCGCATGAGTGCTTCTGTAGAATGTCGGTGCCGGTTGGGATCTGCTCCAAGTGATTTCCATACAGTGCGCCATTCTTTAATGCCAGGAAAATCGGAGACGGATTTGTTCTCAAGTTCAAAGAAAAGTTGCTCTTGGAATAATTGTAATTTTCCTTTTAGCATTTGAGGCGAATCTGACACTGTAATTTTGGTATAATGATTAATGCCCAATTTTAATCCGGGTACGGCACCTAAAAGCTTCATATCCATTTCGATATTCAATGACTTCACCCTTTATATAGTTTTAATTCAATAGTAGCATAGTGGAGGCGATACAGTGTGAATGCTGTTCAGTTACAACAGTCAGTAAGGGACTATGCGAAGTCAATCGGCATCGACAAGATTGGTTTTACAACGGCCGCCCCATTTCGGGAGCTGAAAAACCGCTTGAAACGACAGCAAGAACTTGGCTATCAGTCGGGTTTTGAAGAAAAAGACTTAGCTAAGCGGACAGAACCCGCCCTTTTGCTTGATCAAGCGGAAAGTATCATAGCAATTGCAGTAGCCTATCCATCCAAAATGGCTAATTCTCCAAAAGGAAAAAAAGGCGAGCGGCGCGGGATTTTCTGCCGTGCGTCATGGGGGATGGATTATCATACGGTCCTTCGTGAAAAGCTAGGGTTGCTTGAGGCGTATATAGTGGAACATGCACCCGCTGCCAAGGTACGTTCGATGGTGGACACGGGGGAACTTTCCGACCGTGCTGTCGCAGAACGGGCAGGGATTGGTTGGTCCGCAAAAAACTGTTCGATTATAACACCAGAGTTCGGTTCGTATGTGTACCTCGGTGAAATGATTACAAATATCCCATTTGAGCCGGACGTTCCGATGGAGGATGAATGCGGAGACTGCACACTATGCCTTGATGCATGCCCAACGGGGGCTTTGATTCAAGGCGGACAATTGAATGCACAGCGCTGCATTGCATTTCTGACACAGACAAAAACCCCAATACCCGAGGAGTTTCGTGCAAAAATCGGAAACAGGTTATACGGTTGTGATACGTGTCAGACGGTGTGTCCGAAAAATAAAGGAAAACATAATTTACATCAACAAGCATTCCAACCAGATCCAGAATTGGCCAAGCCTCTTCTACAACCAGTACTCAGCCTTTCAAATCGTGAGTTTAAAGAGGAATTTGGCCATGTATCCGGATCGTGGCGTGGGAAAAACCCTATTCAGCGAAATGCAATTATCTCTCTTGCACATTTTAAGGATGAGTCAGCAGTACCTGAATTGATAGCCATGTTGGATAAAGACCCACGACCTGTAATACGTGGGACTATTGCATGGGCACTCGGTCAAATCGGTTTAGAAGAAGGGTATAATGCAATTAAGGAAGCGTTATTGAAGGAGGAAGACCCGGAAGTGCGTGCTGAATTAGAAAAGGCAGTGGGTAACCGGATAGAAAAAGTTTAAGTGGAGGAAGTGTTGAAATGACCATACATGTTGCATTATTTGAACCGCTCATCCCGGCGAACACGGGGAATATCGCGCGGACATGCGCAGGAACAGGAACGAAACTGCATCTAGTAAAGCCGCTCGGTTTTTCGACAGATGATAAAATGTTGAAACGGGCTGGGCTCGATTACTGGGAACACGTCGATATTACGTACCATGAAGGTATTCGTGAACTCTTTGCGGCGAATCCAACTGCGGTATTTTACTTTTTGACGAAGCATGGAGAAAGACCTCATACTGCATTCGATTATTCCGATGAATCGACGGATATATTTTTCGTCTTTGGTAAAGAGACAAGCGGGCTTCCAGAAGAGGTGTTACAAGAGAATAAAGAACGGTGTCTGCGCATCCCGATGAATGACAATATCAGATCGCTTAATTTATCGAATACGGCAGCGATTCTTATATACGAAGCACTCAGACAGCAGTCATATCCGGGATTAATTTGAAAAACGTATACTTTCTATCCTTATAAAAAAACGGGACAGCCAGAAGGCATGTCCCGTTTTGTTCAAATTATTTTCTTTGACCAGGTATCTTTACCTTGCCAGGTTTATCATCATATCCGCCTGTGAAAATTGCAGATAGGAATGCAAAGCAAACACCTAAAATTAGAAGTATTGTCATGTTAGGTACCTCCTGTAAATTCATTAGTAGCTTCGTTTAGTATACCCTATTTTTAATGGAATTGAAATGATCATCAAGAATAATTGTGACAGAGCAAAGAAAAATGAAACTTTTAGGTCGCTTGTCCGTATATAATGTAACGACTTAAATAATATGGAGGCAGGATATATATGAACTACTCAACTGGCATGAAATGGGTCACGGCATTAGCAGAAGGTTTTCTTGCGATTCCGCTCCTTGGTGGATTATTTGTGGTAACCTCTGGCTATTCAGTACTCGGGGTTATGTTTGTACTGCATGCAATTACGTTATTGCTTTCAATTCGGGAAATGCAAGGCAAAGCAGCATCAATTCTGGGACTTGTGACAAGCGTAGTGAGTGCGATTCCGTTTATTGGCTGGTTTATGCACCTTATTACCGCAGTAGCGCTCTTCCTATCAGCAATCACTTCTAGACGCAGAGTGAATATGTAACAGAAATGCCCTTCCAAGGTAAAACGGAAGGGCATTTTTTTTAGAGATAAGTATACGTTTTTTCTACATGGATTAATGTCTAGACTACTCGCGCTTTCCGCTTTTCTTAGTGCGGTAAATAGAGCAACTGGTAGGTGAACAACACCGCGAAAATATATAAGAGAATAGGAACTTGTTTACCTTTTCCTTTTACAACCTTCAATAGCGGATATGTGATGAAGCCAAGAGCAATCCCAGTCGCAATGCTAGAAGTGAGTGGCATTGTCAGGATTACAAGAAAGGCCGGGAATGCTTCGTCGAATGAATCCCAATCAACATCTTTAACTGCCCCAATCATCAGGCTTCCGACAATAATCAAAGCAGGAGCGGTAATTGCAGAGACGCCTGACAATGTACTGACGAACGGCCCGAAAAACGCTGCACCAATAAAGAGAATGGAGACCGTTAACGATGTTAGTCCGGTCCGTCCTCCTACCGCGACACCAGAGGAAGATTCAATATACGCCGTTGTCGGACTTGTTCCAAACATGGATCCGAATGTTGTTGCAACAGAATCCGCAAGCAATGCATGACGTGCACGGGGCAATTTGTTTCCTTTCATTAGGCCTGCCTGTTTTGCGACCCCAATCATCGTACCGGTCGTATCGAACAAAGTGACAATTAGGAAGGCAAAGACGACGCCATATAAGCCATGTGAAATGACGTCACTCACTGCTGTCACTGGATTCCAGACAAGTATTCCTTCAGGTAATTGCGGCAGTTTCCATAAAGCGCCCTCAAATTTAAGCTGACCTGTAATGGCTGCGGCAATACCTGTAAGAATCATTCCAATGAAGATAGAGCCATATATATTCAACGTCATAAGAATAACGGTCACAAGAAGACCAAATAGAGCTAGCAGAACGGGTGGGGAAGTTAGATCGCCAAGCTTCACAAGATTTGCCTCATGTGGAGCAACGAGTCCAGAAAGGCGCAAGCCGATAAAGGCGATGAATAATCCTATTCCTGCGGTAATTCCAAGTTTCAAACTCTCAGGAATGGATTCGATTAGCTTTTCTCGGAATGATGTCATGGACAACAAAACAAATAATAGTCCGGCTACAAATACGGCTGAAAAAGCAGTCATATAATCGAGTTGTCCGTCAGAAGCGAGAACAACTGATGTAAAGTAAGCATTTAATCCCATACCGGGTGCAATCGCGATGGGATAATTGGCAAAAAGCGCCATCCAAAGTGTACCTATAACAGCAGCGATAATCGTCGCGATGAATACTTGCTCGAATGGTACACCAGCGTCAGCAAGAATAATCGGATTGACGATAACAATATAGGCCATTGTCAAAAAAGTTGTCATACCGGCTAATACTTCAGTTTTTACCGTGGTACCATGTTTTTTTAATTGAAACAACGTAATTCTCCTTTCAAAATACGAACGAAATGAAGTTCATTTACAATAATATTCGTTTTTACGCTAAAATTCAACTCTGAATTCTAATCAGGTAATTCGTAATATTCGTATGACGCTTGTACAATTAAAGTATAAGATAGGAAAGGGGAAATTCAAAATGACAAAACTTTTTAAAGGAATAACTGAGCTTGCGAATGGTGTGAATATGCCGCAATTAGGACTGGGTGTTTATAAGATGACAGACCCTGGGCAGACAGTCGAGGCAATTTCCTATGCCATAGAGAACGGATATCGCGCAATTGATACGGCGGCTATCTATGAAAATGAAAGAGAAACAGGTGAAGCGGTCCGTCACTCTGGTGTACCACGGAAGGATTTGTTCATCACATCGAAAGTTTGGAACACCGATCAGGGCTATGACGAGACACTCCGCGCGTTCGAGGCTTCATTGAATAAACTGGGGTTAGATTATTTGGATTTGTATTTGACACATTGGCCTATAACGGGAAAATATGTTGACACTTATAAAGCGATTGAACGTTTGTATGATGAAAAACTGATCCGTACAACAGGTGTCTCCAATCATCATACCCATCATCTTGAAAAAATCCTTGTAAAAGCAAATATAGCACCAATGGTAAACCAGATTGAACTTCACCCGTATCTGACACAGGAACCACTCCGTGCGTTTTGCAATGAGCATGGCATTGCTGTCACTTCTTGGTCACCGCTTGCACGCGGTAAATTGCTCGCGGAACCAACGCTTCTTGCTATAGGCGAACAATATGGGAAAACACCTGCACAAGTAATCATCCGTTGGCATTTGCAAAATAATCTTATCGTTATTCCAAAATCAGTGACACCTGAACGCATCCGAGAAAATAGTGAGGTTGCCGATTTTGAACTATCAAATGAAGAGATGGAATCGATTGATGCACTTAATCGCGATGAGCGGACGGGAACAAATCCGGATACATTTTAATTTTATCAACATTCCTAATGAGCGACATAAGTCTCAATGCTATTCATAGTATTGCAACTTTTGTCACAAATACTACATTCAAAAAGAGGTAGTTTATGGTATGATGAAAAAAAGAGTGTAGGAGGAATTGATTACCATGTTCAAAAGTAAGAAAAAAGTTATACAGGACGATGGCCTTCAATTAGAAATTGAACGTTTGAAATTAGCGTATTTAAATAAAGAAGAGCAGGACCAAGGACGTTTAACTGACTTGAAAAGCGAACTGAATGCTGCTGTTGACCAGCATGAGAAGGTAAACGCGCAACATAATGTATTAGGAGATGCAGTTAGTCAGATTGAGATAAAGTTTGAAAATGTGGGTGAATTAAGCGAAAGAACGTCAGAAAAGTCACAGAACTTGTTCGAAAAAGGTCGTTCACTTGAAGAACAATCCCATAGCATGGTCAAAGAGGCGTCGGAAGGAACGAAAGAGGTCAAGGCGACAGCCGATGTAATCAAAGACTTGGGAATCCAAATTCAAGCTTCCGAACAGAATATGACGAACTTAAGCGCTCGATCCGTTGAGATTCAGTCAATTGTCGGTGTCATTGAAGATATCGCAGCGCAGACGAATTTGCTTGCATTGAATGCATCAATCGAGGCGGCACGGGCTGGAGAATCCGGAAAAGGGTTCGCGGTCGTTGCCCAAGAAGTACGAAAACTTGCAGAAAGCACGTCGGATAGTACGGCTAACATCCAGACATTGACTTCTTCACTTCGCAATGAAATCGAGCAGGCGCTTGCGGCTACAAGAAAAAGTGCGGAGCTCGTTGAAAAAGGAGTCGCAGTAAGTTTGGCAACTGCATCAAAAATTGAAAGCATCCTAAGTACAATTGAGTTAAGTCAAGGCGACATCGGTGCTGTTCAAGAAATGATTGAAGAACAGAAGAAGTTGTCCGAAGAAGTGAAATATGAACTGAACGGTGCGAAAAATCTATTTACGCAAGCACATAATCTAATTGTGGAACATATTGAAGACGCAAAAGAAGTAGACGAGCGTCTTGAGAATGGAATTCGTCAATTAGCGTTTTAATAAAAAAAAGCGAACGGCACTGGAGCTGGACATCGGTCCATGTTGAAAAATAGTACTTTTTCAAAAGAAATGCCCTGGAGATATAACCCTCCAGGGCATTTTTTAGATAGTTGTCATTTCGATAAGTGTTTGTTCATCTGTAAATGGATGGATGAACGAGATTGCAGTTGCAGTAAGCCGATAATTACCGTCTTCTGTTTCACTGCCGTCATATAGTGTATCACCTGTAACAGGATGTCCAAGATGCGCTAAATGTACGCGAATCTGGTGTGTTCGGCCTGTCTCGAGGTCAGCTTCTACGATTGAGGTTTCCTCTTTACGTTCAATGAGCCGGAAATTTGTTACCGCTGCTTGACCAGACATCGAAACAAGTCGTTTGGCTGGATGATGGCGGTCTTTTCCAATCGGGAGTCTAATGGAACCTTTTGGCCTTTTCAAGTAACCGTCCACTTCTGCAGTGTATTTACGTGAGATGTCGTTATTCTCAATCATACGGTCAAAAAGTGCTTTTGCAATCGGATGTTTCGCAACGAGAACAACGCCAGAAGTCCCTTTATCAAGACGATGTACATGTTCCGCATAGTCTCCGCCATTTTTTTGAACATAAGCCATGACAGCATTCATCAGCGTACCCGTTTCTTTCGGGCCGTCAGGATGAGTTGTGAGGCCAGCCGATTTTACGACTGCAAGGATATGCTCGTCTTCAAAAATTACAGGGATGTCAGTATGTTCATCGGCAATATACGTGGATGCTGCATCGGGAAACGTAAATACTAATTCTGTCCCTTTGGCGAGAGGCAGGCGCCAGTCGTCTATTGGTTCTCCATCCGCTCCTAGTACACTCTTAGCCATCCGCATAAGGTGGACGGTCTTTTTGCCGCCCTGCCATTTGTCCTTGAGCAGATATTCAACCGTCATATTGTCTTCTTGTGTTTTATAATGAAATAACGCCATTCAAATCATTCCTTCCCGCACGTTTTTCATTATTTACCTTCGAATTCATTGAAAAATTTACGGATATTTTCTTCTGGCTGTGCACCGACCATCCGTCCGACTTCTTTGCCGTTCTCGTAGTGGACGAGTGCCGGCCAATTTTGAATATCATATTTTGTCTTTTCGCCAACTCTATCAGCAAATTCGAGCATGTTGTATTGCAGTACATTTACACCCATCTCTTTCGCTATTGGCATCATGACAGGCGTCATTTGCATGCAATATTGGCATGTTGGGTGGAAATAGTATGCCGTTACGGATTCACCGGCCTCGATTTTTTTGAATAGGGCATCTGGCAGAACAATGTTGCTGTAGTTTTTATTGCCAATCAAATCGATTGTCGGTTGTTCAAGCATTTCTGTTCCATAAGGATTGTCTTTCAGTTTTGCCTCATCCGATTTTTTCGACAAGACAACGACAAGGATGAAAATGGCGATAATAACTCCGCCAATTAGCAATAGTTTTTTCAAGTTACCTCGACTCCTTCTGCCATTTCATCATGAAAAGGCTTGTGATTAAGATGATTAAAAATGCCGTAAGCGCCAAGAAAGGAATGGTAATGAACCCAAGATAGTTGATGTACTGTCCGGTGCAAGATACATTTCCGCACGCCGGCGCACTATCGCTTAAGAAACTAATTTTTTGGATTCCGTAATGATAGAGGGAAATACTTCCCCCGACAATAGAGAAAACAGCTAAAGTCAAAGCTATTCGTGCGTTTTTTTGGAACAGGGCAATGCCTGAAATGAGAACGATTGGATACATCAAAATCCGTTGGTACCAACAAAGCGTACAAGGCTCATATCCGCGCACTTCTGAAAAGTACAGCGAACCGAGCGTGGCAACCAATGAAACTGTCCAAATAACAATGAGACTGTTTTCCAGCCGTTTCTGCATACTATCCACTCCCGCTTGTTAAACTGCATATACACTTGATTATAGGGTTTCTCAGTAAGCAAGTAAAATATTATTAACTGTAGAGACACTAGGATATAATGAAGAGAAACAGGTTTGGAAGAGGTGTTTTAAATGAGTGAAGAATTTGATTTGTCTACGTTTGAAATAAGTATGGTCATCCGTCAGATGAAATTCAAAGATATAAAGAGACTTTTAAATATGCAGGAACTATGTTTTCCAGGCATGGAACCATGGGAAGAGAGTCATTTGAAAAGTCATTTGGAGATTTTCCCGGAAGGACAGCTCGTTGCAGAGCTGGACGGGGAAATCATAGGTTCATGTTCAAGTCTCATCATCAACTTCGATGAGTACGATGACCGCCATACCTGGGATGATGTAACTGATGAGGGATATATAACAAATCACAATCCCGACGGCTATAATATGTATGGCATTGAAGTGATGGTGCACCCCGAGTACCGACGCATGAAAGTCGGGCAACGATTGTACGAAGCGCGTAAAGAACTTGCAAGAGAGCTCAATTTGAAGTCGATTATCCTTGGCGGACGGATTCCGAACTACCATAAATTCGCCGAAGAAATGTCGCCGCGTGAATATGTAGATTCTGTGTCGCGTCATAAAATCTATGATCCTGTACTAACATTCCAGCTGATGAATGATTTCACCTTGATGCGTGTTAATCCAAACTATCTGCCGGATGACAAAGCGTCGAAGAAATATGCAACACTTATGGAATGGAACAACGTTGATTATAAACCGGTGACGAAGCGCCATTTCAAGACAAGTTATCCTGTACGAATTTGTGTAGTCCAATACTTGATGCGCAAAATTTCATCGTTCGAAGATATGGCTCATCAGTGCGAATACTTCGTTGACGTCGCATCCGATGCTAACTCTGATTTCGTCGTCTTCCCGGAAATATTCACGACACAGCTCATGTCATTTATGGACGAAATATCACCGAGCCAGGCAGTTCGTAAAATGACCGAATATACACCGCAATATATCGAGCTGTTCATGAATCTTGCTGTGCGTTACAACGTGAATATTATCGGCGGTTCCCATTTCGTCGAGGAAGAGGATGAAGAAATCTATAACATCTCCTATTTGTTCCGCCGAGATGGTTCGATTGAAAAACAGTATAAAATTCATATCACGCCAAACGAACGGAAATGGTGGGGGATCAGTGCTGGAGATGCAGTCCGTGTATTCGATACAGATTGTGGGAAAATTGCAATTCAAATTTGCTATGATATTGAATTCCCGGAATTGGCACGTATCGCGACAGATGCGGGTGCCAATATTATCTTTACACCGTTTTGTACGGAAGACCGCCAAGGCTATTTACGCGTTCGTTATTGTGCGCAAGCCCGCGCAGTCGAAAATCAAATTTACACAGTTATTTCTGGCACGGTTGGCAACTTGCCACAGACGGAAAATATGGACATTCAATATGCCCAATCGGCAATATTCGCTCCCTCCGATTTTGAATTCGCTAGGGATGGTATCGTCGGTGAAACGAATGCTAACTTGGAAATGGTTCTTATCGGAGACGTCGACCTTGAGATACTGCGTCGCCAACGACAGGATGGAACCGTGAAGCAACTGAAAGATCGTCGTCATGATGTGTACCATATCGAGTATAAGAAGGATTGATAGAGGAGAGCTGTCAGGTATACTGGGATATCCGGTATACTTGGCAGTTCTTTTATGTTTAAAGTAAAATCTTGATCAAACACAAATACCATCCGTATGGATGGTATTTTGGTGATAAGGTGATTCATAGCGGTGATAAACCTGTCGAGGACGGTGATAAAGTGAACCATAACGGTGATAACCTTGTCGAACGCGGTGATAACGATTAATAAGCCAACAAAAAAGGGCTGTTCCTTTAGTCGAATGTTTATCGACGAAAGGAACAGCTCCTCTCATAAAACGCTTTTCATCTTATTTCTTCTTCGAAGGATGATTCCGCATACTTTTCGTTATCTTTTTCCACTTATTCCGTTCTTGGGCTTTGGCGGCGGAATCCATTTTCCGTTCGAGGAAGGCCAACTCTTTTTGGAGTTTCAGATAACTTGCATAGCGGTCTTCAGGTAAAGCACCACTCGAAAGTGCTTCCTGAATTGCACAGCCCGGTTCATTGTTATGTTGACAGTCATTGAACTTACAAGCATCCGCAAATGTTTCTACGTCTTTAAAACCGGAGTCTAGGCTTTCGCTGTTATCCCAGAGTTGAAACTCTCTCATCCCGGGCGTATCGATAAGCACTCCTCCGCCAGGAATTTTTACAAGTTCACGGTGTGTCGTTGTATGGCGGCCTTTATCGTCATCATCACGGATATCTTGCACGACCATTGTTTCACCACCGCAAATGGCGTTTGTGAGAGAGGATTTCCCTACACCCGAAGAGCCTAATAACGCCGCTGTTTTCCCGCCTGTTAACAGCGCAGTCAGTTCGTCAACGCCTTCTCCCGTGACGTTGCTTACTGCATAGACATCAGCACCCATTGCAATAGTCCGAGCTTCTTCAATATAGTGGGAAGGATCATCGCATACATCTTTCTTTGTCAGCACGACGACGGGACTTGCACCAGAGTCATAGGCGGCAACCAGATAGCGTTCTAATCGTCTTGCGTTAAAATCTTTATTCATAGACATGACAAGAAAAACAATATCAATGTTTACTGCAATAATCTGTTCGGCAATTGCCAATCCGGCCGTTTTTCTTGAGAATAGGGAAGTTCGCGGTAAAATGGCATGGATGATTCCTCGTTCTTCACCGGGCATTTTCTCTATTGCCACCCAATCGCCGACAGCGGGGAAGTCCCGCCGTTCATCCGCTTCATATTGCATAGTACCCGAACAAACAGATAGCCATTCACCTTGGGAAGTGACAACTCGGTACATCTTTTTATGTTCCAGCGTAACACGCCCAGGGATGTACTTCTTCATTTTTAATCCATCTATAAAATTATTCCAATTTGCTTCATGGGATGTATTCCAACCGTACTCATTTAAATTAATCAATTTATATTCCTCCTGTTATGTGCGTACTAGAAAAGCGCAAGGCGCCTGAAGCTAGATAATAAAAAAAGCCGTGAGTCCTGATCGGACACCACGGCTTTCACGCGCATAACAGAATAAACATGCTTAGGATAAAAGCACGGCAGGTGAAAGTATGGGTCCGATCGAGTTGACAATAGGTACAATGATAATAGCCATAAAACTTCACCTGCTTTCTGTAAGTTAAATTAACATTAACATCATAAGAGAAAAGAGTCAATATAGATTTTTCGATCTACTCTAATTACTCGCTTCATGGTAAGTAACGCGATATAGGAAGTTAACAATAGAACGAGCGACTAAGACAACACAATGGACAAAAAGAGCAGCCTCCTATTTTTTAGGGGCTGCTCTTTGGTAGGATTATATCGACAATTCCAACGTATCGTCAGTATTTTCCTTTTCATTTTTTACAACTTCTAGGTAAAGGATATGATGACCGTCCACATCTTTCACCATGAATTCAAAACCTTGTTCAATAATCTTTTCACCTTGAATTGCTTCGAAGCGCTGAGTCATGAACCAACCGCCGATTGTATCGATATCTTCTTCGTTAATCGATATCCCTAGAATGTCATTGACATTTTCGATTCGCATCTTGGCATCGAAAATATAATGATTTTCACCGAGGTTTTGGATTTCAGGAATTTCATTCATATCGAATTCATCTTGAATGTCACCGACGATTTCTTCTAAAATATCTTCAATAGTTACAAGACCAGAAGTACCTCCATATTCATCCATCAGGATAGCCATATGAATTCGTTCCCGCTGGATTTTGAGAAGAAGATCACCGATGGGCATTGTTTCAATGACATGTATAACTGGCTGCATATAATTGGTGACCGGCTGAAAACCGGCTGTATCTGGATCTTTAATGAACGCTGTCAGTAGGTTTTTCATATTGACAAGACCGATGATATGATCTTTATCGCCATCTGTGACAGGGTAGCGCGTATATTGTTCAACACCCATCACTTCGAACACTTCACGTAGTGTCATGTCTTTTTCAATGGTTATCATTTCTGTCCGGGGGGCCATGATTTCCTTGGCGATCCGATCGTCAAATTCAAAAATCTTGTTCACGTATTTATATTCGGCTTGGTTGATTTCACCGCTTTTTAAACTGTCCGATAAAATCATTCGAAGTTCTTCTTCTGTATGGGCGACTTCTGATTCAGACATTGATTTGTATCCGAAAAGTTTAATGAGTAATTGGGCAGAACCATTCATTCCTTTAATGATCGGGTAAGCGATTCGATAAAAGATAATAAGTGGTCTCGAAAAACTCAATGTAATTTCTTCCGCTTTTTGTATTGCAATCGATTTTGGAGCCAATTCACCGACAACTACATGTAAAAATGTGACGATTGAAAAAGCAATAATGTAGGAAATGATGCTTGAAGTACTAGCAGAAATATTTAAACTTCCCCAAAGAGGTGCTAGCATAAGTTTAACAGTTGGTTCCCCTAGCATCCCGAGTCCAAGAGCGGTAATGGTAATACCCAATTGGCATGCGGATAAGTACTCGTCCAGGTTACCGACCACTTTTCTCGCAACGACCGCACGCGGATTACCTTCCGCGATAAGTTGGTCAATCCGTGTTGTTCTGATCTTCACAATTGCAAATTCACTCGCGACAAAAAATGCGGTGAGGGCGATCAAGACAGCAAATGCTGTCAATCGTATGGCAATTTCCAAATAATTACTTTGTTCCTAACCCAGATGAGGGGGAGAACAAAGTGTACACCTCCTATAGTAGTAAAATCGTTAGTTAAGTCTATGATAATTTATTTACAAGAAAAAAACAAATAGATACTCTCGTGTATTGTATGCTGATAGGAACGACGGTAAAGGAGGCTATACGGAAAAAGATATGAGAAAGTACTTAGAAATTCTTCAAGCATCAATGAAATTGGGGGTAACATCGTTCGGCGGACCCGCGGCGCATATTGGTTATTTCAGAGATGAATATGTAAAAAAGAGGCAATGGTTGGACGATAAAGTGTATGCGGATCTCGTTGCGCTGTGTCAATTTCTTCCGGGTCCTGCAAGTTCCCAAGTTGGAATTGCAATTGGCCTAATGCGCGGTGGAATGCTTGGCGGAATATTATCGTGGATTGGTTTTACAATGCCGTCTGTCTTATTGCTAATGGGGTTTGCTTGGCTTACCTCATCGACAGGTTCTTTTGACAGCGGTTGGATCAAGGGACTAAAAATTGTGGCGGTTGCAGTAGTCGCCCATGCACTTATAGGAATGGGGAAGTCCCTGACCCCAGATAGACAACGAATTACGATTGCGATGGTTGCTGCAATTTTGACGCTTATAATCCCGACTGCAATCGGACAAATCGCAGTCATAGTCGGCGCAGGCTTAACGGGGTATCTGATATACCGAAAAGAACAAACTCTAAAACCGGTTCCTATCCCGCTTACATTTGGAAAACGGACTGGAATTATAGCGTGGAGTATCTTTTTTGTGTTGCTTATTGGAATTCCGCTTATAAGGCCATTTGTGCAATCTACGTTATTTGCGATATTCGACATTTTTTATCGCGTTGGTTCGATAGTCTTTGGTGGTGGTCATGTCGTATTGCCGATGCTAGAACGTGAAGTCGTTCCACTGGGGTGGATGGATACTGAAACGTTTATAGCAGGGTACGGGGCGGCGCAGGCGGTCCCAGGTCCGCTATTCACACTTGCGGGATACATAGGACAGGTAATGGATGGACCGTGGGGTGCTGCAGTTGCGGTGTTGGCGATGTTCTTCCCGTCTTTCTTGCTTGTTGTTGGGACTCTTCCATTCTGGTCGGCAATCCGTTCAAAGTCAGCAATCCAGGCAATGCTAAAAGGGGTGAATGCGGCGGTTGTTGGTATCTTACTTGCAGCATTATACAATCCCGTATTCATAAACTCGATTGGCAGCGCATATGATTTTGCAGTCGCAATTATTGCATTCACTTTACTCTTCTTCTATAAATGGTCGCCATGGCTCGTTGTTATGGTAACGGGATTAATTGGAGCGACCCTTCATTTCTTTGGATTGTGAATTGAGAATGTTTTCAAAAAGTATTGACTTATCGAAAATGATAATGGTAACCTGTTAATAGTTAGATACTCGAAATAGAAAAGGAGGTACGGACATGAAAAAAGTTAACACATCTCTTTCTCAAAAAAAAATCATGATGAAACCGTACCTATCCGCATACTAGTTGTTTTTGACTAAATAAATACGGAGTGGCGCGTTATGCCGTTCCTTTTTTATGAGCACACGCTTATGTTAAGAGGCGTGTGCTCTTTTTTGTTTTTTTATTGTTAGAAAAGTCGGTGTTTCCACGCATTGCGTGTTGCATAATAAGTCGGAAAAGGAGTGTTGGCTATGCTGATCATCAAACAGCAAAGAAAACTATTGGAAAAGGAATCTCTCGAAAGCGGATAGCTGTAAGAGAATAGGGAAGAAGGTTGATTGAATTATGTTTTCGGTATTATTTAAATTAAAGTGGTTTTTTAAAGAGAATCGTAAAAGGTACACGGTCGCGCTCATTCTGCTAATGGTGACGAATATTCTTGTCATTCTTCCTCCATGGCTGATTGGGCAGGCAATAGATTCAATTTATACACAGACGTTGACAGCGAGATTGCTGGTCATCTTTCTTGGATCGATGTTGTTGATCATGCTATTCAATTATGCAAGTAACTACGTTTGGCAATATCAGTTGTTTGGTGGGGCTTATGTCATCGAACGGCAATTACGGGGAAAGCTCATGAAACACTTTTTGAGGATGACTCCGACGTTTTATGAAAAAAATAAGACGGGCGACTTGATGGCTAGGTCGACCAATGACTTACGGGCGATATCAGAGACTGCAGGTTTCGGCATTATGACGCTTGTCGATTCGACGCTCTATTTACTGACACTTGTGTTGACGATGGGTTTTCTTGTGTCGTGGAAATTAACGCTTGTAGCGATTTTACCACTTCCAATTTTGGCGTTCATCATGCAAGTGTTAGGGAAGAAAATTCACGAAAGATATATGACAGCACAGCAAGCGTTTGGTGATTTAAATGATAATGTTTTGGAAGCGGTCGCCGGTGTACGGGTTGTTCGTGCATACGTACAGGAACGCGCGACTGAAAAAGGGTTTGCTGATATGACAGAAGATGTCTATCAGAAAAACATGCATGTCGAAAAAATTGATGCATTGTTCATGCCGATTTCCAAAATATTGACCGGACTTACGTATATGATCGGGCTCGGTTACGGTGCTTACCTTGTCTCTATAGAGGATATGACACTTGGGAATCTCGTTACCTTCAATGTCTATCTCGGGATGATTGTTTGGCCGATGTTTGCAATCGGTGAACTGATCAATGTCTTACAGCGTGGGAATGCATCGCTCGACCGTGTAACGGAGACCCTTGATTATGAAGAAGATGTGAAAGATCCTGAGCAGCCTGTCAGCGTTGACCAACCTGATAGTGTTGGTTTCCAAAACGTTACATTTACGTATCCATTGTCACATTCAGTCAATTTGGATGCTATTAAACTTCATTTGAATCGTGGCGATACGCTCGGTATTGTAGGGAAAACGGGCAGTGGGAAAACGACTTTCGTTAAACAGCTACTGCGTGAATATCCGTCAGGAGAAGGAGAAATTGTCTTCTCGGGAGTTCCTCTGCAGTCTATGACGAAGAACCAAGTTAGAGAATGGATTGGTTATGTCCCACAAGACCATGTACTGTTTTCACGTTCGGTCAGAGATAATATCTTATTTGGACGACCGGATGCAACTGAAGCGGATATTGCGGAAACGATTCGTTTATCTTATTTTGAGAAGGATCTTGAAATGCTTCCTGAAGGACTAGATACGCTTGTTGGAGAGAAGGGTGTTGCGTTATCGGGAGGTCAGAAACAACGGATATCAATTGCGCGTGCGCTCGTTAAAAATCCTGAGATTCTAATTTTAGATGACTCACTTTCTGCAGTCGATGCAAAAACGGAAGCAAAAATCATAGAAAACATCCAAGCGGAACGTTCAGGAAAAACAACGATTATTACAACACATCGTTTGTCTGCGATTCAGCATGCGGACTGGATTATTGTTCTTGACGATGGCAGTGTGATTGAAGAAGGAACACATGAGGATCTGCTTGGAATGAACGGCTGGTACAAAGAGCAATTCGACCGCCAACAGATTGGGGAGGTTGAATAATCATGAGTACTGGAAAACGATTGGTGAACTACGCATTAGACTATAAAAAATTGATACTTACAGGCCTTATCCTTCTAGGATTTGCTGTGGCGGCGGATCTAATGGGACCGATGATTGCTAAGAAAATCATTGATGATCATATTGCAGGGGCTCCTGGCGGGGGAATTGATTTTAACCCGATTGCCAAACTGTTAGCCATCTTTTTTGGGCTTGCTATTGTTACTGCAATTATGAGGTATTTTCAGTATTTATTGATGCAAAAAGCGGCTAACCGTATTATCCAAAAGATGCGAAACGATTTATATGAACATATACAGACATTGCCAATCCGTTATTTCGATAATCTGCCGGCCGGCAAAGTTGTCGCGCGGATTACCAATGACACGGAAGCAATTCGAAACTTATATGTGACAGTGGTTTCGCAGTTCGCTGTGAGTGGGATGTATATTATTGGGATTTTCATTGCGATGTTTATTTTGGATCCTAAAATGGGAGCAATCACGTTATTCGTCCTGCCTATCTTATATGTATGGATGAAGACATACAGGAAATTTGCTTCAAAGGTGAACCATGTCATCCGTGGAAAAGTTAGTGATATGAATGCAATGATCAACGAATCAATCAATGGGATGACGATTATTCAAGCATTTCGTCGCGAGGACCAAATGGAAGAGGAATTCCGTGAATTGAATGACGAACATTTCCGCTATCAGAACAAGTTATTGAAAGTGGAGGCGGCGACGTCACACAATCTGGTTGATGTTATTCGATCATTAACATTCGTTTTCTTTATCTGGTATTTTGGCGGCGCATCGATGTCTGCCACAAGTGTCATTTCGGTAGGGATGCTCTACGCATTCGTTGACTACATTACACGGTTGTTCAATCCGGTAACAGGTATCGTCAACCAGTTTGCCAATCTAGAGCATTCACTTGTTGCAGCGGAGCGCGTATTCAACTTGCTGGATCGTGAAGGCGAACCTGTGAGCGATGATAAAATCGCACGTTATAGCGGAAATGTCCGTTTTGAAAAAGTATGGTTCGCCTATAACGATGAGGAATATGTCTTGAAAGATCTAACGTTTGGAGCGAAACAGGGAGAGACGGTTGCCCTTGTCGGCCATACAGGATCGGGGAAAAGTTCGATTATGAACTTGCTATTCCGTTTCTATGATTCCTCAAAAGGTAAGATTACGATTGACGGCATGGACATTAGTAAAATGCCGCGCCAGACAGTTCGTGATCATATGGGCATTGTCCTGCAAGACCCATATTTGTTTAGCGGAACAGTCGAATCTAATATTAGCTTAGGTGACTCGCGGATTTCACGTGAAAAAGTGCAACATTCGCTTGATGCAGTCGGTGGAGAACGAGTTTTGAAGCATATGCCGAAAGGAATTGACGAGGAAGTTGTAGAGAAAGGGAGCACACTCTCTTCTGGACAGCGCCAACTTATTTCATTCGCACGTGCGCTTGCGTTTGACCCGGCCATTCTCATTTTGGATGAAGCGACTTCAAATATTGATACTGAAACTGAAGAAATTATACAGCATGCGATGGATGTACTGAAAAAAGGGCGTACAACATTCATTATTGCCCATCGGCTTTCTACTATTAAAAATGCGGATCGTATTTTAGTATTAGACCGCGGAGAGATTGTCGAACAAGGTGCACATGATGAATTGCTTGAACTTGACGGGCAGTATGCGCAAATGTATAAATTACAGGCGGGAACTACAGGTGTGCCGAAGGGTGAATGACTATAATATGGCGAAAGGGACTTCCATGTAAGTGGGAAGTTCCTTTTTCAGTAGCATGGTATTTTAGATAGAGAGTGAAGGTATAGATTTTCATCGAAACCGCTTCGGCTACCTCTGTAAGGCGTCTGCGATTAAATTTCGCTTAGATATAAAACAAGTCCCCAATATAGCATGTCAGTTATTGATAGCACACACCGGTTAGTGTGATTCGCAATAAAGTATTCAGCGGAGATTCATGGACATTAGGTATTCATTTCAACTCGCTTCGGCGACCCCTGTAAGGCGCATGCGCTCGAATTACACAAGGATGTAAATGGGTTCCAATAAAGTGTGCCAGTTATTGATACCACACAGGGGTAGGGTGAGTCACACTAAAGTATTCACTAGGGGGTTCTTAAATGGTAGTAACCCTTTTAAACTCACTTCGGCAATTTGTATACTTTGTAACGATAAATTATATACCATCTATATTTCTCGGAAGAACCAGCGGGAGGCATCGACAAAGCGCCGCAGCGGATTTGAAGTGAATCTTTAGTGCCTTTATGTTCCTTATAAATGTTTGGTGTGTTCTTAGGTAATTGGCAACTGACACAGAGTATTTAGTCTATTGAAAAACTATTCAGAAAGACGTATATTTAGAGTGACGAAGTATTATGTGTGGAAAGTTGGAATGTCATGGGGAAATGGTTTGCGGATTGGAAGACGAAAATTTCTTCATTCAATAAAAATGTCAGGTTGTTCATGCTCGCGAATGTGCTCATCCAAATAGGGATGGGTGTATTTATGGTGATGTACAATCTCTATATAAAAGAACTTGGCATGCCGGAAACGATCAATGGAAAAGTCATATCTATGACGGCGCTGGCGTCGGCAATCATGCTCGTCCCAGCTGGTTTTTTAAGTGATAAGTTCGGCAGGAAGTGGATGATTGTCGGCGGTGCGGTTTTCGGAGGAATGACATTATTTTACCGAAGTGTTGCTGTGGCAGAGACGCCGATTATTTACGCTGCATTTCTAACTGGCCTGTTCATGGCATTTGTTCAAGTCTCGGGCGTCCCATTCCTTGCAGAAAATTCTGCTCCAGCTGAACGTGTTCACATGTTCAGTATTCATTTTGCATTAATGACAGTGGCGAATGTTATCGGCAGTTTGCTGGGTGGCGTTATTGCAGACGTACTAGAAGTCGTCTTATCACTGGATGCCGCTGCAGCAATTCGCTGGGCGTTATTGACTGGGGCAACTATTTTCATAATTGGTTTGCTTCCCTTATTTAAACTTCAAAACAAGCTCCCCGAAATGGTGCAGGAGATGAAAACGTTCGTCGAACCCGAGATGGAAGAGATTGAGACAGTCGACAGCGGCTTCAGGAGAAATATCATTCTGATTTTCCACTTCTCATTCGCAAGTTTGTTGATTGGATTCGGTTCTGGCCTCGTTGTCCCGTACTTAAATCTATATTTCTCAAACCGATTCGATGCTTCGAACGCTTATATCGGTTTGATTTTATCACTCGGATCGGCGATGACGGCTGTTGCCATGCTCATCGGTCCAGCTCTAGTTAAAAGGGTCGGAAAAGTGAAAGCACTTATCCTATTCCAAATGTTATCGATTCCGTTTTTACTATTAACAGCCTATACAACATCACTTTTGCTTGCTTCACTTGGATTCCTTATGCGTCAGGCGCTTATGAATGCTGGAAATCCGATTCAAAGCGCTATCGCGATGGAAATTGTGGCAGACAAATACAAAGGGCTTGCCAACTCTGTGAACCAAACTGTTTTTAATATTGGATGGGCTACCATGGGTCCTATAGCTGCGGGACTTGTTATGGCAAGCGGTTCGTATTGGGGATATGCCTACGCATTCACAATCACAGCGGGTCTCTATATCGTTTCGTCTACTTACTATTATTTTATCTTTGGCAGAAGAAAGTTGTCACAGGGCTAAACTAATCGGAAGAGTCAGACGAGTGGTATAATGAGTGTAAAGGGGTGTGTATGATGACCGTTATCATTATAGCTGTTGTTGCCATCGCATTGGGACTCGGAGGTATGTTGTTAATCGGTTTTGCAATTTACAAAACTGTTTTTAATAAGAAGCATTTCGATAAAAAAGAACCTGGCAATATGTTTACACCTTATGACGATATGACAAGAGGAACAAATGACACAAACCGCAGCAAATATTTGGATGAAGATACTAGGCACAGGATAGGTATAGAAGAAACTAAAAATAATGAATAACAAAACTCCCTGCACATTGTATGCAGGGAGTTTTGTTGAAGAATAGGAAAGTATAAGTTTTTCAACCTGGAGCAGTGTCTAGCTCCAGCACCTAGCCCCTCAGGTCATAAGCAATCCAGCTGTGTGGCAAAGACCGCCACGTCGTGCCTGCAAGGATGCAGGTATGCAGTGGGGAGGGATTGAACTTCATCCCTCCTCGTTGCGACAGGACGTCGCGATCTTAGACTGCCTTCATTTATCGACTTATGCCTTTCGGGTCTACCAAGGCGCTTGCGCTTTTCTTATTCACCACGTCTGGCTTGTGTTTCTTTCCAAGCATTTTGTTCTTCTGGTACTCGGCTCTTATCTTCAAAGACATTTTCGGTTTTCTGATCTTGCACTTTTAATTGTTCTTTTTCCTTACGCAACTCTTCAGGGGATTTTTCTTTACTCATACTGCGCCTCCTCTTTCGTCATGGAGCGTAGTATTCCCGACATTATTGCAATTCAATCGTAGACGTGGAAAATCATCAGTTCATGAATCATCTTTTTTAAATTTTCTTCTTCAGGCGGCGTTTCTCCGGTCCAAACGATAGTACCTTCAGGTAAATAGTCTCCGGTATATCTTGTATTCCGAAAGAAAAATGAGAATGTCCACCCAGGTAATTGCGTATTGTCAAACATCGGTTTAAAACTGAAATGCTGTAGCATATAATAGCTCCTCTCATAAGACGCTACCCGACCGCATAATATCAAGAAAAGAAAGCGAAAGGGTGCTGACTTGTTTGTTGATAAATTAAAACAGGCCATCGAAGACGAGTACAAGGATTATTATTTTTATAAATCCATGCACGGCATGACGAATGATCCGCTTTGGCAAGACTTCCTCAAACATATGTATGAAGATGAAAAAAGCCATTATGAAATGTTTCAACAGCTCTATTATATGATGACGGGAACATTTGTACAAAACCCAAAGAAACCGTTGCCTTGTTATAACTTAAAAGAATGTGTACAAAGGGCATTGCTAGATGAGCTTGAGTCAGTTGAAATGTATAAGGAGATGTTGCTGACCGTTCCATTCCAACAAGCGTATAATCCACTTTTTATCGCGATGCACGATGAAATGGAGCATGCAATTCGTATGTCAACAATGTACAATGCACTATGATAAGTCTTTGGATTTTTCCGTTCTGTTTAGTTCTGTTATAATTAGAACCTAACGATACGGAAAAAGGTGAAGAAATTGGGTTTTTTATGGACATTGTTATTCATGGCCTTTATCGGAGCATTAATCGGAGGACTTACAAATCATCTGGCGATTAAAATGCTGTTCAGGCCGCATGAAGCGAAATATATTGGGAAATGGCGGTTGCCCTTCACTCCGGGGTTAATCCCAAAAAGGCGCGATGAACTGGCAATGCAACTTGGCAAGACAGTAACAAATTATTTATTGACGCCGGAAACGTTCCGGAAGAAACTACTGACACCTGACATGGAGAAGAAAGCAGAAGATTTCCTTCAGCACAAACTTGAACAACATATCCTTCTCTCTGATAAAACGTTGAATAACTGGCTCGATACGGCCGGCATAACAAACGTTGCAGGGAAAGCAGAACGGAAAGTGTTGGAAGTACTCGATACCCAGCTTAACGCCGTTCGTGCAAAGCTGACGACGGGATCGGTAGAAGAGGTGCTACCGCAAAAGTGGCGGGTAGAAGCAGCAGGACGCATTCCGGATGTTACAACTTATATTTTAGGCAGGTCGGAACAATACTTTGAATCAGATGAAGGAAAAGCAATGTTCCGCAAAATGATTGATGATTTCCTAGCAACAAAAGGAACACTCGGAAATATGGTAAACATGTTTTTTGGAGAATCAGAATCGCTTGTCAGCAAAGTGCAACGTGAAGCATTAAAGTTTGTTGCGGCGCCAGGTACTTTCAATCTCGTGAATACAATTATTTTAAATGAGTGGGAAAAGCTTCAAAAACGTCCTATCGAGGAGCTGATTTCTGGGTTTGATTGGGATGGACTGTTTGAATCAGTCAAATCGTATGCAAAAAAAGAACTTGTTTTGGAAGAACGTCTAAATAAGACAATCCAAGATTATTGGCCTGCAGGGGTGGAATGGACAGCTGTCAATGTGACACCGTCGTTAACTAGCTTTGCTTTCAATCAGGCAGAAAAACAATTGGAAATATCGCTCCGTAAACTGAAATTAGATGATATGGTTAGAGAGCAAGTTGACACGTTTCCGGTGGCGATACTGGAAGACCTCGTGCTGGGCATTTCAAAGCGTGAGTTCAAAATGATAACCGTACTGGGAGCATTTCTCGGCGGTTTGATTGGAATCATTCAAGGACTTATTGTCTTTGCAACAAACTTATCTTAGGGGGATTTTAAATGACAGTGAATATTTACGACGATTTGAACAAATTGGAAACGACATTCCGAAATACAGCAGAATTTTTGGAAGTACAGCAAGCAGTGGAAGAAGTGAAAGCAGACAACGAAGCACTCGAGTTGTTTAAGAGCTTCCGTAAAATCCAGTTAAGCCTTCAAGAAAAACAGATGCAGGGTGAAGAACCGGTCGCTGATGAACTTGAATACGCTCAAAAAACTGCACAACTTGCACAGCAAAATCCTAAAATTATGAAAATGCTCGAAGCGGAAATGAAACTGAGCGGCTTGATAGAAGAAGTAAACCGTGTCCTTATGAAGCCCGTACAACAATTATATGAATCCATCTAAAACCGGCCTAGGCCGGTTTTTCTTCATCATTCACTGTGTGAATTTGTTATAATGATTTCATGTTCTACTAAAGAAATAATTTTGGTTTTATTAATAGAAAGTTGGTATTCACAATGCAAAAAATCGTCATGAAAGAAAACTTTGAGCAGGGTTGGATCAGGATGTTTACACATCTTGCAAACCTTTTCTTCGAACAATCAAAAATAGTCGCGGAGGACGAAGAGGGTGCGATACAGGCAAACTTAACGCTGGAGCGGACTGCTGATGGACAACTTGTCGGGAAGGCAATTCTGAAGTGGGACGGTGAGGAATATACTGCTGAGTTTTCTGAGATAGAAGAAACTGACGATGAAAAAGTGATTACCCGTCAGTTAAAGCGGATTTATTCACATGTCTTTCTTGAAACACTTGAACAGGCAACGGGGATGCATCAGTCATGGGGGATTCTGACTGGGATTCGTCCCATGAAGCTGTACCACAAATACCGCCGCGAAGGGCACACCTCTGAAGAGGCTCAGCAACTGCTAATGGAACGTCATCGACTTTCGAGTGAAAAAAGTGAGTTGCTTGCAAAAATTGCAAATGTGCAATTACGGACAGTACCTGATTTACATAAGCTGAAAAATGAAGTAAGCATTTATATCGGTATCCCATTTTGTCCAACGAAATGTGCTTATTGTACATTCCCTGCATATGCAATTCATAGAAAAAACGGTCGGGTCGAATCATTTTTAGACGGATTGCATGATGAAATCCGTGAAATGGGGAAATGGCTGACAGAGCGTGATATGACGATTACAACAATTTATTTCGGCGGTGGAACTCCGACATCAATTGAAGCGGAAGAAATGGATGCATTATATGAAACGATGTACGCTTCATTCCCAAACATGGACAAAGTTAGAGAAATAACGGTGGAAGCGGGTCGTCCTGACACAATTACGCCTGCTAAAATCGATGTGTTGAAAAAATGGGGCATCGACCGGATCAGTGTCAATCCCCAATCATATACAGATGAGACACTGAAAGCAATCGGACGTCATCACACAGTTCAAGAAACTGTCGATAAGTTTTGGCTGTCCCGCAATATGGGCATGAAAAATATTAATATGGATCTCATTATTGGTTTACCGAATGAAGGAATGGATGAATTCAAGCATTCACTTGCGGAGACAGAAAAGATGCAACCTGAATCGCTAACAGTTCATACGTTGTCATTCAAACGGGCATCTGAAATGACCCGCAATAAAGACAAATATAAAGTGGCAAATCGTGAAACTGTCGAGCAAATGATGAAACTCGGAGAAGAATGGAACGCTGCGAATGGCTATGAACCGTATTATTTGTATCGCCAAAAGAATATTTTAGGCAACTTGGAAAACGTCGGCTACGCTAAGCCCGGGGAAGAAAGTATCTACAACATCATTATTATGGAAGAAGTACAAACAATCATTGGCGTTGGATGTGGAGCTTCGAGTAAGTTTATCGATCCTGAAACGGGGAAAATTACACAGTTCTATAATCCGAAAGATCCTGCCGCCTATATACTGACGTATGAAGATTCAATCGTGAAGAAACTCGCTCATCTCGATGCGATTTTTCCAGAGACAGTAAGAAAAGCGTAAGCGCCTTGATAGACCCGAAAAGCGCTGGCCGACTAAATTCGCCACGTCGGCACTAGTACGTCCTTTACGTCGGAGGGCCTTACGATAAAGGCGTTCTTTGCCTTTAACTTAAGGACTGAAGCGACAGAGGAAGGTAGCCTAAGAACGGCGACGTCCTGTCGCAACAGCTGCATGACCCACTTCATGTGGGTCCAGGGGCTAGGCGCTGGAGCTAGACAATACTTTAGATTGAAAAACGTATACTTTCTTGTCTTTTAAATAAAGGGTTTATTGAAAAAACACCGAATCTAAGAAGTGAATGGTAATTCATTTCTTAAAAGGGGTGTTTTTTTATGTATACAACTGTCGAATTAAAAAAAGAGGGTCGTCTTGCACGCCTTACATTGAATAGACCAGCTTCAATGAATGCTATGGACGATGTGATGATGAAGGAACTTGCGGATGTCTTTGAAGAGTTAAAAGGCGATATGACTGTGCAAGTGCTGCTAATTCAGGGAGCCGGTCGTGCATTTTCTGCGGGCGGGGATATAAAAGCAATGGTTGACCCAAATAGCCCATTGGATATTGGAAAAGTGATGGTAGACGTATGTCGTCTTGCAAAAGCACTTTATACATTGCCCCAAGTCACAATTGCTGTTGTCCATGGCGCGGCTGCAGGACTTGGATTTAGTCTCGTACTTGGCTGTGATCACATTATTGCAGAAGAAGAGAGTAAACTTGCGATGAACTTCATCGGCATCGGTCTAATCCCAGACGGGGCAGGTCACTTCTTCTTGAAAGAGCGCGTTGGTGTACCCCAAGCGAAAAGTCTTATTTGGTCTGGAAAAGTGATGAATGGTCAAGAAGCACTTGAAAAAGGACTAATTGATGAAGTTGTAGGGGAAGGGAAAAGCACTGAACGGGCTGAGCTGTTCGCTCATAAACTGCTGGCCTCGCCGATTGCAGCAATGATTGCATCGAAGAACATTCTGCACGCGCAGAAAACAAAGGAATTGGAAAGTGTGTTGGAACTGGAAACCGAAGCACAAGTGGCGATGCGGAAAACGGCAGATCATTTGGAAGGCATTCAAGCATTTGTCGGGAAACGCAAGCCGGAGTTTACGGGGAAATGATTTTACGATAATATGGACACCGATTTAGGAAGTAGGTTGATCACATCTTGCTAAACCGGTGTCTTTTATCCAAAAATGTGGGGGAAAGAAGAAATGATTATGTGTGGTAGATATATAACGAGTACAACAGATGAATAGCTTATGAATCAATAAACAAGCAGGCTTGATATGGAAGTCAACTATTTGATCCAACGTTTCCAGTCTAATGCAGCTTACATAAATAAAAATTACCAAGCATGCATCCGTTGAATAACCGGGTCTGTGCTTGGTGATTTTTATTTTTATTTTATTTTTAAGCGCTCTTACTTATATTTATCAATCATTTCACGCCATGAAAAATAACCTTCTTCAACAGCGCGGACTAAAAGCTCGGCTGTTGCAATATTCGTGGCAAGAGGGATACCGTAGACATCGCAAAGACGTAATAAGGCACTGACGTCCGGTTCATGGGGTTGAGCAGTTAACGGGTCACGGAAAAAGATGATCAAATCCAACTCGCCAGTTGCAATCATCGCACCAATTTGCTGATCCCCGCCTAAAGGGCCTGAATTAAGTCTTTCAATTGATAGTTCAGTCTCCTCCATAATTCTTTTTCCAGTTGTCCCCGTTGCAAATAACGTATGTTTTGAAAAGATAGTTTCATAAGCAATCGTGAAATTCACCATTTCATTTTTCTTTTCATCATGTGCAATTAATGCGATTTTCATTTTAGACACCTCATTTAGTTTAGGATGTACGATAATTATATATGTTGAACAAATGAATATGGCGTATGCGCTTTAAAAGGGCTTTTGGGAGGCCGCTGAAAAAGTTCCAATACTTGGTGTGAATTAGAAGTACTACCAATACCGCTTCGACGCTTTGTGGATGCCTCCCGCGATAAGCCAGAAAGGAGATCGCTTTCAGTCTTATCGCTTCGGCTACCACGAAGACGCGCCTTCGCTGGATGGTCTATTTAAGAAAGCTCATTTCGTTACCAGG
>DYWT01000211.1 GCA_020742515.1 Sporosarcina psychrophila | reverse complement strand
GTGTCTTTCTTGAATATACGTAGTATCAACTAGTACTCACATTATAATCTCGGCATATACATCTAAAAATCACATTTCTCTCGATAATGAACACCCTAGCGCAGGCGCGGCAAAGGGGTCGCCGAAACCGTAAGACTGGATGCGAAGCGCTAATCCAGGCTTACGGTGAAAGGCATCCCCAAAGCGCCAAGCGATCTACAATCCGCACCCGAGAATGGGATCAACGAATGTCCCCATACATGAGGAATGAATCAGAATTCCTGCTAATACCGCTTCGACGCTTTGTGGATGCCTCCCGCGAAGACGCGCCTTCGCTGGATGGCCTATGTTAGAAAGAGCATTTCATTAGCTGTGATGAAATCTGCAACCTGCAGTGCGTCTTTCTTGAATCTAAGTAGTGTCAACTAGTACTCACTTTATAATCTCGGCATGTACATCTCAACATTACATTTCTCTCGATAATGAACCCCCTAGCGCAGGCGCGGAAAAGGGGTCGCCGAAGCCGTAAGACTGGATGCGAAGCGCTAATCCAGGCTTATCGCTCCGGCTACCACGAAGTCGCACCTTCGCTGGATGGTCTATTTGAGAAAATGTATTTCATTATCTATGATGAACTATTGAATCCGGTGTATAAACTAAGCGAAGGCGCTTTAACAGGGGTAGCCGAAGTCATAAGACTGGCGGCGAAGCTGCTTGGCTTATGGCGGGAGGCATCCCCTAGCGCCGTAGCGGTTCAATGGAATTCTTTAATTCAACACATATATTAATTATTCCTACAAATCAGCTTCTGCGTTTGAGGCAACTACATCGTATTCAATTGTTCAACATATACAACTTATTTTTTTGTCACATGCCAATATGGTATACTGATTGTACAATTTTCGCACCACAAAAGGAGTGGAACAAGATGGCCTTATTACAAAACACCCCGCTCCTGGCGGCATTATTTGGAATCGTCTTTGCTCAATTGGTCAAAATTCCGATCCACTTTTTTCTTGTCGGTAAACTTGACTGGAAATTGATGACCTCGACAGGTGGAATGCCAAGCTCCCATTCCGCCGCGGTTACATCCTTAACCACTGCGATTGCTTATGAATCCGGGCTTGATTCTCCCCTCTTTGCTGTCTCGGCTATCTTTGCCGTCATTGTTATGTTTGACGCCACAGGAATTCGCTATCAAGCAGGACAGCAAGCACTTATCATCAATCAGATGCGAGTGGACTTCCAGACGTTAGTCCAAGAGGCAAAAGGCTGGCAGCATAAAGATGGTCAACAAAAAATTCAAGAATTGAAAACATTGCTTGGTCACAAACCAAGTGAGGTGTTCGCAGGAGCCGTAACTGGTATCCTCATCTCTGTAATACTTTACTCATTCATTATTTAAATAAGGAAAAGGATGTATACAAGCATTTATCGCTTGTACACATCCTTTTTTTAAAACATTTGATAACCTTGTTTTCTGAGTAGCTTAATAACGATACCTGAAATAATCGCTCCTACCAGTCCGCTTACTAAAATGAGAATATCCGCTGTATGCAGGGCCAAAAGCTTTTCTCCAAGAAGTTGGAATGCGTATTTCGGTTTCGTGAAGTATTCATACACTTTTACTTCATCAATAATCAGTATGACGACAATCGGGTAAATGATGGCCATCAACCATGTCATTCGAAGAAGCATATTCAAAAGGAATCCTATACCAAAAAACATGACAATGAAAATCATTACGGATAATACGACGTGCGTTAGTGAAATGGTTCCCAATGTAACTACCTCCGTTTTCCATTCATTATTTTACAGGAACGGATGAAAGCTTTCAACATTACTAGAGCCGTTCGATAATTTGTCGAAATTTAGACGAATAGATAATTCTATCGGCGGTATCACTTTTTGAAAAAGAGTTTATACGAAGTATAGCCGAATTGATCTCCAGGATTGATATTTTCAATTTCGTCAAAACCCGATTCAATCACCTTTTCAGCAATCTCATGGAGCATAACAGAAACATCCTTGTCTTTTTTCAATTCAAATGGACTTTTCCATGCCACTTCCGAAATTTCTTTCAGCTGAGGTATTAAGACTTGGTCTTCTTTCGCAAGTGTAAGTAGAAATATAGCCATGTTATCACTAATTTCTCCGGTCAATACACCGGTACGGAATCCAATCATACCTTCAAGCCGGCAGACAATTCCCGTCTCTTCTTTTACTTCCCTAATTGCAGCTCTATCTGCCGTTTCATTACCTTCAACGAACCCTGCCGGAATGGACCATAACCCCTTCAGGCCACCATACGTCTTACGAACGACAAGCCACTGTCCTTTGCTATTAACAACAAGACCCGCTGCTCCAAGCCATACATTACCCCTCATTTTCCGTGACATTAGTTTCCCTCCTTGATAAAGTGCAAGGCTGATGCCCGGAACGCAGTAAGTTTTGATAACTATACTTTATTATCTTTCAAAAAAAACACCCGCCGTCATTGACAGGCGGGTGCTTCAAAAATGTTTTATTTAAGTAAGTTGAATTTACCTTTTTTCAGTGTAAGACCTGCTCCGCCAATCATGAATAGAGCACGGTTATCAATCATTTTTTTCATGAATGAAGCTTTAGTACCCGTTACTTTTTTACCGAATACTACACCAATTGCATCGCTATCACCTAGTGAACAAACGCTGCCTTTTAAGTCAGGTACGAACTCTGAAGTAGGGTTGCCTTTCATAAGTGCGATGATATTATTCGCACACATGTCGCCTTGTTGCATAGCAATTTGTGCAGTAGGCGGGAATGGACGGTTCACTTCTTCGTTGATCATAAGCGCGCAGTCTCCAACGATGAATACATCAGAATGACCAGGTGCACGAAGATCTTTGTCTACTTTAACGCGAGCACGCATGTTTTCGATACCCGTTTCTTCAATCAAACGGTTACCACGCACACCAGCAGCCCAAACGACTGTACCAGCTTTGATAAATTCAAACTCATCTTCGCCTTTTTTAAGATTGACGCCCTCAGGAGTAGCTTCTACAACTGGTGTACCAATTGAGAATTCAATTCCTTTAGAGTTCAATTGTTTAACTGCATACTCCACAAGTTCAGGATCAAATCCTGGAAGAACCATAGGGGCTGCTTCTACACATAGGACGCGTACTTTTTCTTGCGGAACGTCGAACTCTTTGCAAAGTTCTGGAACACGGTTACCAAGTTCACCAAGGAACTCGATTCCTGTGAAACCTGCTCCTCCTACGATAATTGTCAGACGGCTATCGTCTTTAACTTCTTCAGTTGACCAAGTCGCGAATTGATATTCAATATGTTCGCGGATTTGACGTGCAGCTTTAACATTGGCAATCGAGAAAGCATATTTATCAAGACCTGGGATACCGAATGTTTCTCCTTCAAAACCAAGCGAGATAACAAGATAATCGTATGTATGTGTACCAACGTTTGTCGTTACGACTTTCCCGCTAACGTCGATTGCTTGAACTTCGGCTTTAATAAATTTGACTTTATTGCTATTAATAACATTTGCTATATCATAACGTACGGATTCAGGAGACATTGTTCCTGCAGCAGCTTCATGAAGCCATGTCGATTCATAATGGTAATCATTTTTGTTTATAAGAACGACATCTGCATCGTCCGCTCCAAGAGATTTTTGCAAGTTAACAACCGTTGTTAAACCGCCATAACCCGCACCTAATACTAAAATTGTCGGTCTTTTCACGAAGATCGAAACCACCTTTGATTTTTTTATGTGCCCAGCCCACGTGAAATCGATACACCGACGATTTACACAGTCCCGGCCTTTGTCATTTTTTCGACAAACTTCTATCTCTTATAGTAGCCCTTTTGATACGGCATTTCAATAGTATATTTGAAATAGCAAATATTTGAAAATACTGACTAAACCCCTACAATTATAATGAGACTAAAAAGCTCTCCTAAGCATGACTTAGGAGAGCCCGCGTAACGATCAGCAGTCTGCTGGCGTTCCTTCTTTCTTAGCTGTTCTGAATGATGTTCCGCAACCGCATGAAGCAATTGCATTCGGGTTATTTATCGTAAATCCGCCCCCCATAAGGGACTCTTTATAATCAACTTGTGTGCCTTCAAGAACTCCGGCATCTTCACTAGAAACGAGAATTTGTAAACCGTGCTGTTCAAGCAGAATATCGTCCGGTGACTTTTCAGTTTCGAAACCCATACCATATGTCAACCCGCTGCATCCTCCACCGTTCACAGCGACACGCAGAAATGATCCTTCTTCTTCATTATGAAGCATCATTTCCCTTACATGAATTGCCGCTGCTTTTGTAACTTCAACAACCTGTGTCATTCGTGTTCACCTTCCCTTTGTTTTCTTCATTCCATCATACCAATTAAAACAAGCTGAACGCAATCATATTAACTCCTGTATTGAGTGTTATGCGCTATAATGAATTGTCTAGTGCGAAAGGAAGATTTATATGGAAATCAGCCCATTTTATGATAAGAAAGTAACGTGTATTAATTGCAAAGAAAACTTTACAACTATAAGAATCCGTTCGAGGTTCGTTCGAGTTGCATCCCACGAAAGTGATTTCAAACCAGTCTATTCAGATCCTGAAGTAAATCCCATCCTATATAACGTTGCCGTCTGTCCTCATTGCGGTTTCTCTTTTACTGATGACTTTTCCCCTTACTTTGCTCCCGGCACGGAAGAAGATATAGCCGAACGGATAACATCTCAGTGGAACGGCCGATCATTCAGTGCTGAGCGTGATACCGATGAAGCCATTGAAACTTATAAGTTAGCCTATTTAAGCGCTATGTTCAAGAAGGAGAAAGTTCTTACACTTGCGGGACTTACCCTGCGGATTGCTTGGTTATATCGTCAAAAAGGGGCAAAGGAAGAAGAGAAGCGTTTTCTACTAATCGCCAGAAATTTCTATAATGCTTCCTATTCAGAAGGCGATTTTAAAGGAACACAAATGTCTGAAACAAAGGTACTGTATTTGATTGCGGAACTATCATGGAAAATCGGGGATGAAAATGAGGCAGTAAAGAGTTTTTCCCGTATCCTTGAAAGCCAGCGCACATCGACTGAACCAAAAATTATTGAAATGGCTAAAGAACGATGGCAAGATATAAAAGAGTGGCGCAAGGTATCCGAATAGACGTGACAAGCGTCAGTCTGCAGTGGAAGCTTTTCTTGTCGAGAAAATAGAAAAAGCGAACCGAATTCCGGCCCGCCCACTTAAAAATTAAAATACTTGTTCCACTTCAACGACGCCTGGAACTTCTTCCAAAAGAGCGCGCTCAATACCTGCTTTTAGTGTAATTGTCGAGCTTGGGCAAGTACCGCAAGCGCCAAGTAGACGTAGTTTCACGATACCATCCTCGATATCCACAAGTTCACAGTCTCCTCCATCACGTAAGAGGAATGGGCGTAATTTATCTAATACTTCTTGTACTGGTTCAGTTAACATTGTATCTGACATTGTTTTTTAACTCTCCTTTCCTTATACTTATTATAAACTGGAAAGAAGAAAAAATCCAACAATCAATCGAGAGGGGACAAATAAAGTGAATAAAGTTATTATAAACATTGAAATTTACGGAGCAGATATCATTTGTGCCAGTTGTGTAAATTCACCTTCCTCCAAAGATACATATGAGTGGCTTCAGGCTGCTATCGACAGAAAGTACCCAAACCAACCGTACACTATCGATTATATTGATATCGAATCAGATGTTTCCGATGACAAGCATAAAAAAATCATACAGCAAATACAAGACGATGAGTTTTTCTATCCACTCGTCATGATCAATGATGAAATGGTCGGTGAAGGCTATATTCAATTAAAACCTGTGTTTACGGCATTTGAAAAGAATGGCTATGTAGCTGAATCGTGAAATGATAAAAATATAGTATAAATGAGAAGAGAAAATCCCTTACCCGCCAGTATGCAGGTAAGGGATTTTTCACACGCCATGAAATTGTGAAATTCTCATACTGTGGACAAGTTACAAGTTCGAGAGTTGTCATCTAGACTCCAGCGCTTTTGTTTAACCATTATGCCATTTATACATCCAAAGCACACCTGATTTTAACAATCGAGCAATACGGCCAGTTACAGTACGATCAGCAAGGTATGCAAATCCTTGTTTCTTACCAAGGGATCCTAGGAACCCTTTCAACTTGATTTCTGGCATTGTCTCTGGCAAGGGCTCATTGTTCCAGACATTGCGCAAGACACGTACAATCTGCTCCGCCTGTTCCTCTGCGACTTGTGCACTGGGTGCGTATGGAAGGGCCGCACAGTCCCCTACAATATAGACATCATTAAAGTCAGGCAACTGATGATACATATTCAGTACAACTCGGCCTGATCCATCTTTTTCTGTATCGATATTTTGTACAGCCGCGACAGGACGAATCCCTGCTGTCCAAACGACAGCATCGACCGCTATCGTTTCTTCATGATTAAAGAGTGTAGTCGGTTCAACTTTTGTAATATTGGAGCTTGCAACGACGTCGACATTATGCTCGTCAAACCAACCTTTGACATAATTGCTGAGTCTTTCAGGGAAGTCTCTCAAAATACGCGGGCCGCGATCAAACAATTTAATATTCAAATCCGGTCTGCTTTCCCGCAGCTCACTGGCAAGTTCGATTCCGCTTAAACCGGCTCCAACAATACCAATTGTTGCTCCGCTGCCAAGGCCAAGTAGTTTTTCATATGTAACCCTGGACTTACCAATTGTTTGAATACTATACGTATATTCAGCAGCCCCCGGCACGTCATGATAGTTATCTTCACAGCCAAGGCCGATGACCAATTCGTCATACATGAGTTGGACACCATCATCGAGATAGACACACTTTTCATCTGGTCTGATTTCTATAATTTCTCCACTGACAACTTTCAATCTATCATGTTCTGGAAGCGGAACTCGTACAACCGAATCTGAGACAGTTCCAGAAGCCAACGCATAAAATTCCGTCTTCAAGCTATGGAATGGGGTACGATCGACAAGCGTTATTTCGATATCTTTCGGCAGTTCTTTTGTCAATAAACGCAGTAAAATACGCATATTTCCATATCCAGCGCCTAATAATACAAGTTTTCTCATGTTTTTTCTCCTTTGTAATACAGTAATCCGTTGTTTTCCCAAATACGATTATAACAGTTTGTGACATGTTTCACAATAAGTCATCATAAAGCGAAAGATTAATCAGTGGAATTCGGTGCCCCACTAATCAACAGCCGCAACCCATATGATATACGTAATAGACGCTGCTACGTCCGCTTGCCCCTGAATGCGGGATAATTGACGTGCGAGGAAAAAAAGAGTAGGATTCCAAATAGGTGAGGTGATCGTCGTGAATCCGATTGTCGAGTTTTGCATGAGTAATATTGCAAACGGTTCACAAGAAACATTTGAAAAGTTGGAGAAAGATCCAAATCTTGATGTTCTTGAGTACGGTTGCTTAAGTTACTGCACAAAATGTTCAGATACGCTGTATGCGATCGTCAATGGTGAAATCGTCGAGGCTGATACGACAGACGAGCTGACTGAACGCATCTATCAATATATAGAAGACAATCCGCTCTTTTGAGCATTATGACTAACCGCCTACTCAAGGCGGTTAGTCTTTTTACATTCCCCATTCAAGCAATGACTCATACGAATAGGTGGGCTTCTGTTTTCTCGCTTGTACTTCTTCTCGTGATGTAACTCCCCCAGCAACATGTACGGTATCAATGCCGAAACGAATTCCCGCTTGTATATCCGTCTCGTAATTATCACCAATCATGACCATTTCTTCTTTTAGATAGCCGTTCTCTACCTGAATGAATTCAAGCATATGAGGCTCTGGTTTACCGACAAATACTGGAGTTATTCCCGTCGCACTTTCCAGCAATGTCACGAACGATCCATTACCAGGAACGAGTCCTCTCTCCGTTGGAAAAGCTTTGTCGCTATTCGTTGCGATAAAATTAGCCCCTGCCCGTATTGCAAGACAAGCATCGGCCAATTTCGCATATGTCACGCCCCGGTCAATCCCCATGATTACAACATCTGGATTTTCTTTGACGATCTCAATCCCTTCGAATGCTAATGCTTCTTCCAAACCTCTTTCGCCAATCATCATGACAGATGCACCTTTATAATTCTCTTTGCAATACTTCGCGGCAGCAATAGCGGATGTCATGATACGATTACGATCTGCTTTTATGCCGAAAGAAGCTAGCTTTTCTTGCAGTTGCAGACACGTCATCGACGAATTGTTTGTTATGAAATAAGGATCAATGCCTCCCTGTTGCATTTCCCCAATGAACGTAACCGCTTCTGGAATCGGTTCTATTCCTCGATAGACAGTGCCATCCAAGTCAAGACAGATTGCCTTGTATTTTCCCATGATCATTTGTCCTCTGGTAAGAATGCGGA
>DYWT01000210.1 GCA_020742515.1 Sporosarcina psychrophila | reverse complement strand
TCTGAAAATACTTTTCAATACTTGTCTAATCATAGGGATTTTATCCATAGTCATCGCGTTACTGAGATTTTTTAATGATACGACTAAGGAAGTCTATTAACTTTTTGCGTAACTACTTAGGTACCTAAATTATTCTAAAACTCTAAATATGAGTATCTATTTTCTACTATTGTGACTCTTACCAACAGCGCTTGGCTCTTGGGGATGCCTCTCGCAATGAGCCAGACAGAAAACCGCTGTCAGTCTCATTGCTTCGGCGACCCCAGTAGACGCCTTCGCTGGAAATCACATAAAAATCATAAGTATATTGTATAGAGAAAGGAGAAAATCCCAATAAAATATACAGCCAAAAATTGAAGAGATTAGTCATGGAAAACCCATTGAAATTGCATCTTTTATCACGAATCTTTTCCTTTATATTGAAAAGTTGGAGATCCAAATTGGACAACAGAAAACCCATATTGTTAAACTAGAAACACGCGTAAAAGAACTAGAACGGCAAGTGGGGTTAACAAGTACTAACAGGGATGCCCATTGAGGATAAAACGCAATGGTTACCTACGGTTAGCAGTTCTGACTGGACACTTTATCATGTCCATGAAAAACGAGCGAAAATAGCGATCAAGGATCACGATGTCTTACCCAAGTACCACGGGATTCTTGTCCACGACTGTTGGGCTTCCTATTTTACGGCTGACTATTCATTTGATCATGCCCTATGTGGTACTCATCTTCTTCGTGAGTGTCAAGGTATCATCGATTATGATGGCCATCAATGGGCTGCAGATATGAAAAAACTTTTATAAGAAGCCTGTCACCACAAGAAAAAATGGAGACTCGAAGATATACCGATAAAAGAAGCGGACGCCCTTGAATGGGAAATGCGTTACGACAGAATTCTCGAGCGTTGTGCAAAAGAATGGGTCACTGATCCCGTAGCGGATGCCCACTCAAACGGGGTCGAAAGAAAAAGAGTAAAGCCGCTAATCTACTACACGCTTCCTACTCCACAAAACCGCTATATTGCGGTTTATTCGAAATGCACGTGTGCCTTTTGATAACAGTCAGGCAGAACGGGACATCTGAATGATGAAAGTGAAACAGAAAGTATCAGGCCATTTCCACGCTTCGCAAACAAGATCGTGATATCCTTTCCTCACTCCTCTCCGTCACACGTGGAGAATTCTCCTTCAAATAGAATGGAATCTATGTGAATTGAACAAACGATATCAGCGTATCTCCAGCGAAGGCGCCTAACAGGGGTAGCCGAAGCGATAAGACTAATAGTGGTCTTCTATTAGGCTTATCGCGGGAGGAATCCCCTAGCGCCAAGCGTTGTTGATAGAATTTTTTATATCAATATAGATACCTAAGTAGTTACCTTTTTTTATTATTTAAACGCATAAACGTTTATGAATTAATACTTTTCATTGTAAAATAAAGGGTAGAAATGATGAATTGATTTCTGTTTTGAAGTAAATAATCTAGACAATTACCTAGCGACATTTTATTACCAAATTAGTTGGAGGAACTTTTTATGATAAAACAAATCGATATTACAAATCCCAAGCTTGCACAAGAAATATTAACTGTTCAAATCCCTTCATATCTTGTTGAAGCCGAACTGATAAATTTTCATGATATCCCTCCATTAAATGATACAGTCCAATCTTTACAGCAATGCGGAGAAACTTTTTTCGGTTATTATTTAAACAATGAATTATGCGGGGCGATTTCTATGATGGTGGAAAATGAAGTAATCGATATCCATCGGTTAATGGTTCATCCTGATCATTTCAGAAAAGGTATTGCAAGAAAGCTATTGAATTTCATCGAGGGAGTTGACCCAAACTGTACATCGATAATTGTCTCAACTGGTTCAGAAAATAGTCCAGCCATACATTTTTATTTAACGAGCGGTTTTATCATAACAAGTGAAAAAACAGTACAGGGAAGGCTATCGCTCACTTCGTTCAGTAAGAAAGTCAGGTAGAATTCAGTTTATATAACTACAGAAAGATAAGTTCATAAAGAAGAAGACCTTCCATGAGTTAAGTTTCACTTATGGAAGGTCTTCTTCTTTGGTTGCTGTACTATTTGTTCGGTCACAGGCTATACTTGCCTGAATAGCAATTCCCCTATCCTGAAAAACCCCTTCGCCTAAAATTTCCAGCGAAGGGGTTTTCACATTCAATTAAGCTACAGAAACTTCTTCTTTCTCCCGTGTCATCCACTGAAGTGCAACCATTGCGACGAACATAACCAGTCCGATAATGTCAGTAATCGTTTCTGGGTAAATGAGAAGAAGACCTGTCGCCAAAGCAACCAAACGCTCGATCCAATTACATTTTCGATACCAGAAGCCAATCATTCCGGCACCAATCGCAATCATACCAATAATGGCAGTGAAAACGACCCATAAAATCTCTGGAACAGAGGCACCCATCATGAGCATCGCAGGATTGAATACGAACATGTATGGAATGATAAATGCTGCAATAGCGAGTTTCGCAGAGGTGACACCTGTTTTAATAGGATCGCCGCCTGATATACCAGCTGCTGCGAATGCTGCAAGGGCAACAGGTGGTGTGATGTCTGCGATAATACCAAAATAGAATACAAAGAGATGTGCGGACACAGCTACAACGATTGGAACAGTTGCGCCAGGGTTATCAAGCATAAGAAGCGTGATAATCGCAGGAGCAGCGATTGTTGACGTTATAACATAGTTCGCAGTTGTCGGTGAACCCATACCTAAAACGATTGCAGCAAGCATTGTAAAGAACAATGTAAGGAAGATGTTCCCTCCTGCAGCCGAAATTAGTCCCGTAGCAAGGCTCAGGCCTAAACCGGTCTTCACAACGACACCAACGATAATACCGGCACATGCCGTTGCTGCCGCGACGCCAAGAGCTGTTCGTGCACCATCGACTAGCGCTTCGATCATGTCTTTGAATCCTAGACGCGTTGACTTATCAAATGAGCTGACGATAATCGTTAGCACGATTCCTAGCAGAGCTGCTTTCATTGTAGGAATACCAATCAATAAGAAGACGATAATACCGATAATCGGCAATAGTAAATAAATTTTCTTTAGTGTCTTTTTACGGTCAGGAATCTGATCTTCAGTCATTCCTTTTAGACCTACACGCTTCGCTTCGAAGTGTGTCATTATCCAAACTCCCGTGAAATAAAGGAGTGCTGGAATGGCTGCCGCCTTCGCAATTTGCCAATAGGTAACGCCGCCTATGAATTCGACCATAAGAAAAGCGGCTGCCCCCATAATAGGCGGCATAATTTGTCCGCCTGTTGACGCTGCTGCTTCAACACCGCCGGCAAATTCCTTTTTGTAACCGAGCTTTTTCATCATCGGAATTGTATACGAGCCTGATCCAACAACGTTCGCAACCGAACTTCCTGAAATTGTACCCTGTAATGCACTTGAGAAGATTGCAACTTTAGCCGGCCCACCGACTAAACGCCCTGCCAATACAACCGCAAGATCGTTGAAATAAGCTCCGACTCCTGTTTTAACAAGAAATGCTCCAAATAACAGGAATACGAAAATGAACGTGGCAGATACACTAATCGGCGTACCTAAAATTCCATCCGTCGTGAAGAACATTAATTGAACAACACTTTTCAGATCTTGTCCGCGGTGTGCAAGGAAACCAGGGAAATAGGGTCCGAAAAATGCATAGACCAAAAACGTGGCCGAAATGATTGTAATTGGCAAGCCAACCGCTCGTCTCGCGGCCTCCATCGTTAATAGAATCGCTATAACCCCGACGATCATATCTAATGTCGATACACGGCCGACACGTAGGACTAGATCATCGATAAGAAGCGGCCAATAAAGTCCGACCCCCACAGCAAGAAGCGCCAAAATTATATCGTAAAATGGTATCTTATTTCGTTCCCCCTTGCTTTTTTTCCTTGCCGGAAATAGGAGAAAGATTAAAGACAATGCAAATCCTAAGTGAATGGAACGTTGAACGTACGCTGTAAATGGAGTTCCAATCGCTGTGTACAATTGAAAGATGGAAAATGCCAATAAGCCAAAAAATACAATTTTCTTAAATATGCCTTTAACATCTCGTGTATTCGATTCTGGATCATACTTTTGTAGAATTTCCATTTGCTCTTCTTCTGACAGCATTTTAAACTCTTCTGTTTGCACATCCAATTCTACTTCATCATCTTTCCGCTTTGTTTCTTTCGCCATTCATATTAACTCCTTTCAACATTTGATAGAAAGATAATTTCTTAACACGAAATGTGTACGATTTCCCTCTTACCAATTGCTTTTTTAAATTTAGTTCATTGCCCAAATATCGAAAAGCTAAATCTGCATCTACATCACCAATCAACATGACAAATGAATCAATAACATTATCATCGTATGTAAGCGTATATACGCCATCCTGCACAGTAAAGGTTTCCCCTTCTTCTGCATAACCCGGTAAACCAATCGCGAGATTCTCATATTGCATCGATAGCAGACGTATTTCTTGATCAGCAGTCACTTCATAGGATTCAATGACATCCGTCAAATGAATGGAGTGAACATATCTGATTTGAAAGTCGTTATTACTTTTTAAAGGGACATAATAGATGTTAGGGTTCTCTACACGATGTTCAGTAAACGTAAATGCTGACTTTATCGGGATGAAAAATAGAATAAAAACTATAAAAATAGGAAAAAGGATAAGCGGAACAACTTTTCTGTGACTCATCCGCTTCTTCCTCCCGCTACTAATTCATTAGAATTTTTAAAGAAAATGGGACGGCAGAAGCTTAACGCTTCACCGTCCCGCTTACATCACAAATTAGTATTATTTTACTTCGTCAAAGTATTTCTGCGCGCCTGGGTGAACTGGAATTCCAATTCCATCAAGACCGTTTTCAGCTTTGATCAATTTCCCTTTGGCGTGTTGCAGTTTAGATGCATTATCGTAAATTGCTTTTGTAATTTCATAGCCAAGATCTTCCGGTACTTCGTTTTGGATAACTAGCATTGCACCAACCGAAACTGCCGGTGTTTCATTTGCCATTCCGTATGTGCCTGATGGGATTATTTCTTTTGCATAGTAAGGATACTTTTCGATCAATTCATCTGCTTTTACATCCTCAACGGGAACAACGAACACAGATGCGACTGCGTTCAAGCCTTCAACCGCTCCTGTTGGAGTTCCAGCTGTGATGAATGCAGCGTCAATTTGACCAGCTTGTAAACTTTCTTGTGATTCACCGAAATCTAGACTTTGTGGCTTAATATCATCCATTGTCAGTCCATGGATTTCTAGAAGTTGTTCCGCGTTCGCGTAAGTACCAGAACCTGGTGCACCAACGGAAACTTTCTTCCCTTTCAAATCTTCATATGTTTTAATACCGTTCTTTTCGAGTGTGATCAATTGAACAGTTTCAGGGTAAAGTGCACCAATAGCTGAAACATTATCAATTACTTCCCCCTCAAACATAAGTTCCCCTTTTGAAGCATAGTAAGCAATATCTGTTTGAACGAATGCAATATCTGCATCACCGTCTTGAAGAGAGGTCATATTTGCAGCCGATGCTTGTGAAACTTCAGCCGTTGTTTTAATACCTGTCTCTTCCTTGATATACTCAGCGAAAGAACCTCCAAGTGGGTAGTACGTCCCCTGTGTTCCCCCCGTTAAAATACTCAGAAACTTGTAATCTTCTTTACTATTCCCAGCTTCCGTATCTTTCCCTGCTTCCGCATCTTTTCCTGCTTCCGCATCTTTTCCTGAAGTCCCTGAATCGCCCGTGTTGCATGCTGAAAGCACTAATAATGCAATCATTGCGATAAATGCAAACAGACGTAATTGTTTTTTCTTCATTCACAATTCCTCCCCTTAAATATGATATTTCTCTCTATTCCTAAAATACATCTTACCATGAAAGCTCAATATTTTGTCAATCTTTTTTATAATTATTCAGATATCTGCAAGCGTTTTCAATTGTGTATATATCTTCTTTTTATTTATTCCACAAAAAAAAGCCAGAAAGATTATTCTTTCCAGCCATTGCTAAATACCTATTAAATTTGTGCACCCTTCACTTTTGTCTCTGGCATCGTTTCATCAGGTTTAATATCTTCGAATGTTTCGCCCGCCTCTTGAAGATCACGCGTCCTATGCGCAATTCTTGACGCTGCACAAGCTGCAACACTAGCCACGAGATCATCAAGGAACGTATGGATCCCTCTTCCCTTTTTCGTATCCAGCTCGTTAATGATACCCATTTTGTTTTTATCGAGGTGACCGAATGTTGTCACTGCTATTGAACCATATGTAAATACGGCACCCAGTGCAATTGTTTCATCGACCCCAAAAAGTCCTTCATCTGACTCAACGATTTGTTGCAATGGAGCGGACAGTTTCCCCTGTTCTGCAAGCTCATCTAATTCGATCCCTACAAGAATCGCATGTTGGAGTTCCCGTTTCCGGAGTACCCCTTCGATGGATTCGAGGCAGTGGTCCATCGTGAGACCCTCATTATAAGGATATTGCATTTCAAAGACGATTTCAGCAATTGCTTCCAACGTCACCCCACGCCTTTTCAAAGCTGCTTTTGTAGCATCTGTCACAACTTTTGAATGAACTACTTTTGTTTCATCATGCATTTCTCATCAGCCCCTTTTATAATTAATATATAAACGTCATACAACCATTATACCTGTCCTTGACGATATGATACAATTTCAATATACATGCAATTTGAGGAGGCATCATGAATGAAAAACGGAAAGATAGAAGATCTTACAATTTACAGTAAAGAACTTGGCGAGGAAATGCAGTTGCTTATCCATTTACCACATAACTATTCTCCTCTATATAAATACTCAATACTTATCGCTTCGGATGGTAAAGATTATTTCCAGTTCGGACGGGTTGGCCGAGTCATTGATGAATTTATAGAAGCTGAAGAAATTGAAAATGTTATTGTTGTCGGCGTTCCATATAAGAGTGTCGCAGAACGCAGACGGTTGTATCACCCTGAGGGAGATCGCCGCGAAGCCTATATCCGCTTCCTCGCTCATGAACTTGTTCCATACATTGATGATAATTACCCGACTTATCAGATTGGAGCAGGCAGAGCACTAATCGGTGATTCACTGGCTGCAACGATTTCCCTTCTAACTGCATTGAAATATCCTAATATATTCGGGAAAGTGATCCTTCATTCTCCTTATGTCGACAACTTGGTGCTAGAAACTGTCGAAGCCGTGAAAGATTCTTCCTGTTTCTCAATTTATCATGTTATTGGGAAAGGAGAAACCAAGGTGAATACGCAAGTTGACGGTGTTCAGGACTTCCTTACACCTAATCGTGCGCTAAATGAGTTGATCGTAAAAAAAGGGTTTCCATACTTCTATGAAGAATTTGATGGAGACCATACATGGAAGCATTGGCAACCTGATGTCCGGCGTGCAATTCAAATGGTATTCGCCCATTAATTCAGACAAAACGGACATTCTGCCAGTTATTCTGGTATAATCAATTATATAAAGTTTATACCAATTATTCTTACTAGGAGGTCATTCATTATGAAATACGGCGTTGTAGCATTCCCATCAAAAAAACTTCAAGATCTTGCAAACGGTTACCGGAAAAGATACGATCCGCACTATGCCCTAATTACTCCACATTTGACGGTTAAAGGGGTATTCGAAGCGAATGACCAAGAAATTGAAGAAGTTTCAAAGGCTATCAGAGAAATAACAAAAAAACACGCCCCATTTGAACTAAATGTGTCGAAAGTCGGGACATTCGCGCCCATCACGAATACAATTTACTTCAAAGCAACTCTGAATGATGATTTGGCTGCATTGCATAAAGATCTGAACTCTAACTTCTTCGGAGACAAACCTGAATTTGCATTCGTTCCCCACGTGACGATTGCACAAAAATTGTCTTCAGGTGAACACGATGATATCATCGGTCAACTTAAAATGATTGGCGTGAATCATTCAGAAATGATTGACAGACTGCACCTTCTCTATCAATTGGAAGATGGCTCTTGGACGGTATATGAAACATTCCGCCTTGACGAGGATAACTGAACATTGTTCGAAGTACGATTCGCAACTTCTGACCTTGAACAAGAAGATGCATTTTCTGTCAGAAGGAAAGTGTTCGTGGAAGAACAAGGGGTACCACTCGACCTCGAACTAGACCATTTCGATAAGACCGCAGCGCATTTCGTCGTCTATTCGTCTGATTCACCCATCGGCGCAGGCCGTATCAGGGAAATCAACGATGGAATCGGGAAAGTCGAACGAGTTTGTGTGCTAGTCGAGTACCGGGGGAAACACCTCGGAAATCTTGTCATGCATGCGCTTGAAGAGCATGCTACAAAAACAGGAATGAACAAAATTATTTTAAACGCACAATCATATGCTGTCCCTTTCTATGAAAAGTTAGGGTATGTCATTACTTCTCCTGAATTCATGGACGCAGATATACCCCACCGTGCAATGGAAAAAATTATGGTGAGAAAAGCGTAAGGCGACAGGCACAAGACGGACCGGCGAAGCGGCGACCTTTGCCGTGTAGCTGGGCCGACTTATGACCCGAGACTCTAGGCGCTGGAGCTAGACATTGCTCCAAGTTCAAAAACTTATACTTTCTAAAAAAAAGGTTCGCATTGCTTTTTAAAGCAACGCGAACCTTTTTCTTATATTAGTTAAACATACGCATTTACTGCGATACCTTTTCCTACTACTTGAGCGATTACTGGTGATAAATTAACTGGATTCGGGTAAATAAACCCTTGATAGGCAGGAGGAAGTAAAGCAACGGGCTTGCCATCTTCCTCCTCCTTTTCTCGTTCATGCTGTGAAGATTCGTTGAATTCATCTGCAAAGTCTGAATTCAACTTAACTTTATTAACTCGGTCGATATGGGCAAAATCATAAGACTCCATATTCAATCGGTCTGCATACATTTGAGATTGGATTGGTTGAATCGGTAACAGATAGCCCATTGTAAACACCTCCATTTTAATTACTTCTCTTACTAGTAGTATACCCATCTCCCAGTAAAGGTAAACCTATTATTCTACTTTTCTGTAAACTTATTTATTGCCGGCCTAACATATCTTGAATATCAGCGATATTTACTGCTTTGCCATTCTTCAAAATAGAATTGACCAGCTCATCTTCTGTATGCTGAGGCACATCTTTTTTTGCAAGCTTTCCGACTTTCCGTATGATTTTCCTCACTTGTCGTTCATCACTGAAATCCGCAAATTGGATGGCGTTTGCTAACGCAAACACTTCTTCCATCGGGACTCCTGTCTTTGATTCGATTTTCCGGAAAAATGAATCATTCATCTGTTATCCCCCCTTCTTAAACACAAAAACTGCGGCCCACAATAATGAGCAAGATGAAGAGAACTACGATTAGAACAAATGTTGAGCCGCCATAGCTACCGCCTCTTTCCGGTTCGTAACCGCCGCATCCGCCGCCGTATCCGCCACCATAGGAATTACATCCTCCAAACATGAAAATCCCCCCTTCCCTTCCACATATCCTATGCAGATACGAGAAGCGGGAGGGGGGCTAATGACTAATTAAACTTTTCCTTTCGATTTAAAAATAAGAGCGGCAATGAATCCAAACAAAATAGCAGAACTGATTCCCGAACTGGTCACTTCAAACATTCCTGTCATAACGCCAATCAGACCATGTTTTTCAGCTTCTGCCATCGCACCATGGGTCAATGCATTACCGAACGAAGTAATCGGTATTGTTGCTCCGGCCCCGGCAAAGTCGATGAAAGGCTCATATAGGCCTAAACCATCTAATACTGAACCCGTAACAACTAATATACATAATGTATGCGCCGGGGTCAGTTTTGCTACGTCGAATAATAGCTGTCCGACTACGCAGATGAGCCCACCTACAATAAACGCTGTAATGAAAATTGAAACCATATGTCACACTCATTTCATCGTTAGTTCGACTGCATGCGCAATGCATGGAATCGTATCCCCTTGCTGAAACGATAGTGGGGATAAAAGTGCACCCGTCGCAATAAGAAGGACTCGCTTATATTCACCCGCCATCATTTTATCAATTACCTCCGTGAAAAAAACGGCCGCTGAACAACCAGCTCCACTTGCACCGGATAAAAAAGATGTATCTGCACCATAAAATTCTTTGCCTGCATCGCGGAATACGTCTGATACGTCAAACCCTTGATTCCCAGCGAGCGTCTTGTACAATTCAAAACCCGTCTTTCCAAGATCTCCTGTCATGATTACGTCATAGTCGCTTACTTTTTTGCCATGTCCTTTCAGATGCCGAGTGAGCGTATCTGCCGCTGCGGGAGCCATAGCTGCTCCCATATTCAGCGGATCTGTCATCCCGAGGTCTATTGCACAACCGATTGTCGCACACTCTATAGAAGGAAATCCTTTTTTATGGGGAGTTATGGCAACTACTCCTGCTGCTGTGACAGTCCATTGGGATGTTGGTGGTTTTTGAGATCCATACTCAACTGGATAACGGAATTGTCGCTCGACCGCGTTATGTTGGCTCGATGCTCCCGCAACAGCACATGTAGACATGCCCATTTCCGTCAATAATGCTGCCATGACGAGCGAGGAAACGGATGTTGCACAAGCCGAAAACATACCGATATAAGGAATTCCTATGGTCGCCGCTGCAAAGTTTGATGGTGTCATTTGGTTGACCAGGTCTCCAATTAAAAGAAAATCAGCATCGCCCGGTACGGAGTCCTCTTTGCTTAAGGCAATCATGCATGCGTCTTCCATCATTTTTGCATGGGCATGCTCATTCGTTTTCATTCCACAGCGTTCATCATCATAAATCTTATCGAACTTGTCAGCGAATGGACTTTTCTTTTCCAAAGGACCTGCCGTTACCCCTGTTGCCACAATGGAAGGTGTCGTTTTGAATGTCAAAAGACCGCGCGCTACCATGATACAACTCCAAGTTTAACTAAAATTGTTTTTATAAGGGCTACTATGAAAGCAGAAAATACACCGAATAGGATGACTGAACCTGCGAGTTTAAATATATTACCGCCAACCCCAAGGACGTATCCCTCCGACTTATGCTCAATTGCAGCGGAAATAACTGCATTGCCAAAACCTGTTATCGGAACCGCACTCCCCGCCCCTCCGAATTGAGCAATTTTCTTATATAGTCCAAAACCTGTTAACAGCATTGCAAAAAATATCATTGTAGAAACTGTCGGATTACTAGCCGTCCGTTCGGTGAAATCAAAAAATGTCATATAAAACAAAGAAACGAATTGACCTATTAAACAGATTGTCCCACCAGTCAAAAACGCAAAAATGATATTTCGCAGTAATGGTGTTTTTGGAGAAGTTTCTTTTTCTAACTTTGCGTATTTTTTTTCATCCATTATGTCTCTTCCTTTATAAGTGATTTCAATTTTTCAATCTTTTTACCTATATTCTTTTTATTATCCAAATCAGCGAGTTTGTTCGTTTCCATCCATATTTTACTGTCTGCTGAAACCGTGACATCCAAATCTGGGTAAATACGCTCTAGTTTTTTCTTGAGTTCCTTTTCAATCTTCCCTTTTTTAAAACGTGAGAATGTTTTAAGCGTAACCCCTGTTATCAAGTCATTATCATGAAAAACAGTGACCGCTGATGTGAGACGTTTGTCATTTTTAAATACTTCTTCGGCTTTTGCATGATCCTCACTTGAATTGTTGTCAATCCGGAATCCGTCTCCTGAACAACCGGATAATAAAACAACTGCAAGAATCATAAGGCTAAGTTTCCGGATATGCGTCCCCTCCATTTTTATACAGTATGCCTTTTCCTCCTAAATTTTATTCATGAACTATCCATAGCGCCCTGCCACTCAGAACTTTGTCGCATAAAGTATAAAGAATTGAAAAGGAGGTGGAATTTATGGGATGTGGAAGAAATGAAGATGTTAACGAAACAAAACACCAAGACAATTGTGTCTGTGAAGTAGTCCGGTTCATCAAGCGTTTACAAGATGCTGGAACAGATGAGGATTGCGTAGAATGCGATACAGATTGTTTCATGGCACCGCTCGGCAGTATTTCCAGCCCGGCGCGTAACCGCATTAACACACGTGTTTTTATGCTTTTAACGGAAAATGGTGATCCATTCAAAGCAATGTTCCGTCCAGAGAGCAGAAACCATTATCTTCACAATTGTTTCTCAACTTTCTTCAGAGTACAAAACGTCTTTGACGGCTGCTGTGCAACATTGCAAGTATTAGCACCTTTAGATAAACTCGGAAAAACGGTCGATATTATTGATTGTGGTAAATTAGATCTTGAAGCACTATGTAAAGTAGAAAGGTTTGGACCGACGGATTCATGTATTACAGTCGACTTGACTTGTTTCTGCGGAATCCAATGTATTAAAGATACGTATATCGACTTCTGCGACGAAGATTAATAACGAACCTGCAATGCCCAAACACCCCAACCATTTAGAATGGTTGGGGTGTTTTATATTTTTTATACTTGAGAAAAGCGCAAGGCGAACTTCAGCTTCACAGAAAACGACTTATGCCCCAAGGGGTTGCGTCTAGAGCTAGACACTATTCAAGGCTGTAAAACTTAAACTTTCTCTTTCAAAAAAAGGCAGAACGGAAAATTCCGTCCTGCCCTTTTTATTTAACATCTACAAATGGCTTGCCGCGCCATAAAATTTCTTCAATCTTCGCCATCTCCACAGCAACTACTTCATCATTTTCCCCACCAAGACCAATCCATACTGTTTCTTCTTCAACTTTTTCAATCGTCCCTGTGACTGTTTCATCTTCCATTACAAATTGAAGCGGCTGATAGGCCTGACGGCGGAACGAATTGCTTAAATAAATAACTTTACGCTGCATGATTGGATCCACTGGCAAAGCTTCGACAACACTTACCTGTTCCTCATATTCCGCCACTGGTCGCTCTTCACTGGTCGAAATAAATATTGACGTGCTTTCCTCCACAGTAATCGCAACTTTAATAAAGATGGGTGGTCCGTCAACAAACAATAACGGTTCATTTCGAAAAATAGTAAGCACATCCTTTTTAACACAGTATATGCGCCTATATTTTGGACGTTACCTCTCTTTTTAGAGAAGTGCAGGGCTGCCCATAAGTACTAAAGGAAGAGAGTGCGACCTCCCCTCGCATTGTAGATTGATGCACTCTCTACTTCTAATAGCTTACCGTTCTGCTTAGAAAATACTTATACTTTCTTACTTTCTAAAAAAAACGGTTTTCACCAGTAATCTAAAGATCACTGATGAAAACCGTTGCTAGACCAAGATAAATAATAACGCTAATCACATCATTTAATGTTGTGATGAAAGGACCGGACGCAACCGCAGGGTCAATTTTCATTTTATGCATAAGCAGTGGAATGAACGAGCCAGAAATTGTTGCTACAAAAATCGAAACAAAAATTGCGGCACCCACTAAAAGACCAATAACGAATTCATGCTTCCAAACATAAATGAGTCCTACAACAAATATTGCACAGGTAAGTCCTGTCATAAGTCC
>DYWT01000209.1 GCA_020742515.1 Sporosarcina psychrophila | reverse complement strand
AGCAGTAACGCTTGAATTTCAAAAAGCACAAAAGCAATGCAACGGGGCAATTGATGTTTCACTTGTTCGCTGCGTTTGCGGAATTTGAACGTAATCTGATTGAGGAACGCTCTGCTGCAGGACGAGCAGCTGCAAAAGCGCGTGGGCGTTTAGGTGGGCGCCCGGAGAAGTATGGACCAAAAGATATTGAAATGATGAAAGCTTTAATTGAAAGTGGTACACCGATTAAAGATGTTGCTGAAAAGTGGGGGCTATCTCGCACGACGATTTATCGCTATTTAGAAAAACAGTAAAGAAACCCAGCTAATCTTCTCATGTGAAGGTAGCTGGGTTTTAAATTTGGATGTGAAAAATAGCACTTAAAATAAGCGCAAATTACCTCCTAAAGTGACAGCTTATTATAACGATAATCGGTAAGTACTATCTATAATCAATCTTTAATTGATGATTCTCGTCATAATGAGAAGTAGGGTGATATGGGATAGAAGTAATTTCTGAGAGTTTGTGCAAACGTCTTTTATATTCTTCTAGGTATCGCTTTCGGTCTTCTTCATCATGTGATGGCGTCCAAGCAATGAATGGTTCGACAGGTTCTAAGCCCGCAAAGTAAAGCATTCCATGATTAATATGATAAAGGATCTTCTCATTCATATCACCGTCCATTCCATACGGCGTATACGCATGTTTAGGAGATCCTGTTGTAGCGGACAACATCGCTTTTCTACCTTTGAGACTGCCAGTATCATATCTATTATCTTTTGAATAAATAAAACCAGAAGCAAATACTCGGTCAAACCAGCCTTTTAAAATGGCAGGAACAGAATACCACCAGATAGGAAATTGGAAAATGACAAAATCCGCCCAAAGAAGTTTTTCTTGCTCTTCTTGAATATCCGGAGAAAAACTACGCGTCTTCGTTGCATGTTTTTGTTCGACTGCATATTTAAGAAAGTCCTCGTTTTGAAGTGATTGAAAGTCATCACGGTCAGCAACGGCTTTGAAATTCATAGCATATAAATCCGACACTTTGACTTGATGCCCTAAGGATGTTAATTCTGAAACGGCAAGGTCCTTTAAAGCACTATTGAATGATTTGGGTTCTGGGTGTGCGTAAATGATTAATACATTCATGATTTTAGCTCCTCTATTTTACGTGTATTTCTTTTTCCTGTTGTTTTTTAGATGTAGTGTTTGCTACGAGTACACCAGCTAAAATGAGCATAGCGCCAAAATAACCTTGTAGCCCCATATTTTCATGCAGGAAGATGAATGCAAGTATAGCTGAAAAGATGGGTTCAAGCGAAAAGAGAAAACCGGCGCTTTCCGGTGTTGTGCACTTTTGAGCAATTGGCTGCATGACAAAGCCATAAGCAGAGCAGATGAGCGCCAGACCAAGTATCGCGAACCAATGGATCGCACTATCCGGCAAAACAGGTGTTTCAAATAGAAAGGTTCCAACGGTTGCAAACAAGGTAGCGAATCCCAGTTGATAAATCCCAAGCTGCAAGGCATCAACCTCACGTACAAATCGGTTTGTAACGATAATATGGATTGCATAAAGGAGGGCAGCTACTAAACAATATAATGCGCCAGATGCAATATTAAAATCATCTCCAATCAGTAGTAATGCCAAACCGGTAGAGACAATTAGAACGCCCCCTACAATTTTTTTACTGGGCAGTTTATGTGTAATGAAGATTTGTAAAATAGGAACGAGAATAACTGTTGTACTCGTCAGGAAACCGGCTGTAGAAGCAGTCGTATTTTTCACACCATACATTAACGCAATGAAAATCCCGCATAGCAGAGCGCCTACAATCGCACTGTATTTCAACGTTTTAGCATCTACACGGATGATTTTCTTGAAGAAGATTGCTGCCATAACGATAAACGCAATGCCAAATCGTAAAGCGACAATCGTTATTGGTGGAATCGCATCCACAGTGAGTTTCATGAAAATATACGAGGCCCCCCAAGCCAATGAAACCGTTGCTAAAATCCAGTTCGCCTGTCGTTGTGTCATGATCGTTAGTCCTACCTTTCATCTCATTCTCTAAAGCTTAGCTATATGGTAACACCTGCACTTGCATTAATAAAATGAATACTTATAATAGAACTATTGGATTTACTAATGAAAAGGAGTGTAAGAGGATGAATCCGTATGATGCTTTTATCAAAATCATTGAAACAGGCAGTTTTACCAAAGCAGCTGAAGAGCTTGGCTATACTCAATCTGCCATTAGCCAAATGGTTCATTCATTAGAGAAGGAGCTTTCGACTACGCTAATTTTACGCTCTCGCAAAGGGATTGCATTGACACCAGATGGTGAGGAGTTTTTACCCTATATTAAGAATATAGGTAATTCACATCGGGAATTGATAGAAAAGCATAACGAGATGCAAGGACTGCAAAGTGGGCTAATTCGAATTGGAACGTTTTCAAGTGTTTCATGCAATTGGCTGCCAGGATTGATGAAGGATTTTAAGGAACAATATCCAGCTGTTCAATTTGAATTACATCAAGGCGAATATACAAACATATCTAATTGGATTAAAGAAGGGAGCGTAGACTTTGGCTTTGTAAATCCAACTGCTATATCGAATCTGACAACCATTCCGCTGCAAGAAGATGAAATGCTTGCTGTACTGCCAATGGATCATCCTTTAGTTACGCACCACAATGTTTCCTTGAAAGAATTAACGAATGGACCTTACATTCTTTTGGATGAGGGAGAACTAAGTGAACCGTTAACCATTTTTAAACAAAATAACCTAGAACCCAATATACAATACCGGGTGCATGATGATTATGCGATTATGGCCATGATTGAACAAGGGCTTGGGCTTACTATTTTACCTAAACTTGTCTTAAATAGATGCCCGTATAACATTGTGACGAAAGCGATTTCTCCGTCTGTTTTTCGTACAATCAGTTTGGCATACAAGGATAAAAAGGTACTACCGATAGCAAGTAGATATTTTATTGACTTTATCATAGATAGGTATAGCAATTATTGAAGTTTAACACCGGATTCCCTATGCTGTGGTCGGTGTAATAGGAAGCCACTTCTTCAATCTGACCATGAATGATCAAACATTATTAAATAAAAACCACTATATTTAAAGGGATTTTAGAAAATAGAATTCTATTCTTTTCTAAGATTTTAAAGGAGATCACTTTTGTATCTTTGGGAATCAAGAAGTAGGTATTATAGGATAACACGTCATACAAACATGAATTAGAGTAGCAAATCTATTTAAATGTGCTCGAAAAAAAGAATCTAACACAATAGAAATATGTTAGATTCGCAAAAAAAGGCTCCCTTTTATTTAAAAAGGGAAGCCTTTTTTGGGGATGGAGCTCATCGAGTTTCTTGTTCAACTAACGGGTCAGTTTAGTACAAGAGGAATAGAGGTCCTGATAATCTTAATGTCGAAAAGAATGTATAAACCAAATACAGCACAAGGGGAGATAAATTGAAAAAATTAGGGAAGCAACAAAAGAGGATATAATAGAAATTTATATGATGGGTTATGATGTTTGGGGAGAAAGTATGGCATCCGAGAAATATGTAACTATGTGCCAGGATTCGAGTAAGTATAAAATGGGGAAATAGTACGTTCTTGAAGCAACAAATAAAAAGGAATTATTAAGCTCTCTCATCGTATATGAACTAAATTCTTCAGAAGACGTAATTGTAAAAGGGATTGGTTCAATTGCGACCCCTCTAAAATTCAGAAAGAATGGATATGCTTCTTTATTAGTCAAAGAAACTATAAATAAATTAGAACAGAAAGAAAACTGTAACAACTTTTTCCTATATAGTGATATTGGGACAGGTTTTTACAAAATATTAGGTTTTACTGTACTACCTAATGAAAGACAAAACTATAAAGACAGTGTTTGTATGTATTATTCGAAAGAAAATGATATCAACTCCATACCAATAGAAATACCAGACTACTTTTAAGCATTATCCCTATTAAATTAAATGATGCTTTAGTTTAAGAAAAGGCTGCCTTTTCTTATTGAGTAATGGAATTAAACATTTCCCAATCTAACACAATATAAATATGTTAGATTCACAAAAACAGTTTCATCCCTTGTGTAGCAAGGGATGAAACTGTTTTTTTATTCGTGCATTTTTTCATTGCTCATTTGAATCTAACTTAACATATGTTGAAATTAACTTAAGTTAGATTTGGGTTTGTACATTAATATGCGTGGGATGTGGTATTAAAATAAAGGTTAATCATTTTATAGCTCTAAATTTCCACAATCGCTCCCGTTTGTTTAATACTGGTGAGTAAATAAATGTACTATATATGTTGAATTAAAGAATCCCATTGAATCTGCTTTGGCGCTCAATAATGAGAGAGTTGTAATTCGGAGTGTGGATTGTAGACCGCTTGGCGCTGGGGTGTTCATTATCGAGAGAAATGTAATTTTGAGATGTATATGCCGAGACTATAAGGTAATTACTAGTTGATCCTACTTATAGTCAAGAAAGACGCACTCCAGGTTGCAAATTTCATCACAGCTAATGAAATGCGCTTTCTCACATAGACCATCCAGCGAAGGCGCGTCTTCGTGGTAGCCGGAGCGATAAGACTGAAAGTGATCTCCTTTCTGGCTTATCGCGGGAGGCATCCACAAAGCGCCGAAGCGGTATTAGTAGGGTTTCTAATTCATCCCACATGTATTGGGACATTCGTTGATCACATTCGAACGATTAATTTATGGCATTCCAGATTGTAGCTCTCATCCCTGAAAACGAAATGCGCTTTATCAAATAGACTATCCAGCGAAGACGCGTCTTCGTGGTAGCCAGAGCGATAAGACTGAAAGTGTTCTCCTTTCCGGCTTATCGCGGGAGGCATCCACAAAGCGGCGAAGCGATATTAGCAAGACTTTTGATTCTATCCATTGTAAAGCTCATACGCCGTAGTCATTTGTTCAACATATATAGCTAATTAATTTTTCTTATATGTTTCTTTCAAGTTTTAATTCAAATTGTGGCTTAGTTATATAGTCCATATAATGGACACTTCCGTTATAATCTAAATATGCTTGAAAGCGTGTACGTAGTGCGGGGGGTGAGACCATATCTAGAACTTCCTCTTTACTAACCCAGCGACTATCTGATGTTTCATCCGATGTTGTCAACTTCCCACCTACGGGTTCACATACAAAATCAAACATAACTTTTGTGGGTACTATCTTTACACCGCTATGACCCTCATATGTTGCTGTATTAGAATAAATCCCTACCAAATGGGATACTTTAACGTCAATTCCACTTTCCTCTTTAACTTCTCTGATTACCCCATCTATTAAGTTTTCCCCGACCTCCACTTGACCTCCAGGAAATACCCAATCACCATCTCGACGGGTTTTTACTAATAATATTTCCCCTTTGGTATTTTCAACAAAGCCCCCCGCAGCAACAATATGTACTGGCATTTGCATTGTCTATCCCTCCATTAAAATAAGACTTTATCCCACAATCTGGCCCGATCAAGCAAAAATGGGCGAATGCTTATTTTGCGAAAACGCCCGTTTGTAGAATTACCTCTGCTCGGTGTTAATCGACGATTTAATAAACACAATATATAAAATTATCGCCACGCCTATAATAGCTACGTAAAAGTACCAAATTCCGAAAAGTAACAGCTTTGTCATCAAACAACCTATGAGTACTGCTACTCCGATTCCTAATATATGCCTAATCACCGTGGAAGGTAAGAATCTGTAACCTGTTTGGTAAACTAAAAACCCTACGATTGCACTCATTATCACGGAAAACACAAAAACAGAGAAAATCGTAAAATATATTAACATTAAAATACTCCTTATAAATTAATAATCTGGCCCTATTCTGGCAGAATGTTTCTTCAACAACTACGTCCGTTAGTTGTCCTCTTGAAGTTATTTCATTTTTTCTATCTTAAGAGCGTTTACAACCGGTGGAGCTATTTCCATGACTTCATCATATTCTACCCTTACCTTGTCGCCTGCTTGAAATGTTTCATTAGGATACACTGATAGTCCTACTTCAAAGGTGCGGCCTGCCAGTTCACTGTTTGCAGAATCCGATACAACAACAGTAGCGGTTTTACCGTGAACTTCCTCAATTGTACCAACAAAAGTTGTTTTAATTTCATTCTTCGGATTCTCAGCTTTCTCTGAATTACAAGCAAACAATAAACCGTTTGTTACAATGAAGCACAGTAAAATGATCTTATTTTTCAATGTCGCCTTCCACCTTTAAGACTTAGACGAGTATCAAAAAGAAATGTCACATTTTATTCCTCTTAATGGCCCTATAACTGAATAGACGTAGATCCTTACTCCAGAATTGCGCCCGATTGTGGAACTGTATTATTTAAATGCCGTTGATTCAAAACTTTAAAACGTTCCTTCCGCTTTTCGGCGTTTCTCATATCTGGCCACTTTCTAGGGGGCTATGAGACTTGTTAAAGAAAATAACAGATAATATTAAGAAAATTATAGGCGTATATTCTATAATGAATCATTGGAATGGCCTGTAAGATTAAATACTGTATAGAAAAAGAACAACCGGTTTCGTCCATATGAACGACTCAGGTTGTTCATTTTTCACTAGCGAATCGTCCTAGAAGACGCTTGTATTATACCTTTCTTCAATTCACCGAGACCGTCTTTCTTGCGGGCAAAGATGAAATAACAAGCGACGGTCACGCCTGCAATCAATAGGGTGAGAACGGCTTGAACCCTTAATGAGTCAATGACGAGCATTGCAATATAGATTCCTGCAATGACGAAAATGGTTGCATACGTCAGATAAGGGAATAGCCACATTCTAATTTGAAGTGCTTCAGGGTTTTCCCGTTCAAGTCTTCTACGCATTTGCAGATGCGAAAATGCGATGACAAGGTATACCAACAGTGCAACAGCTCCTGAAGAATTGATGAGAAACAAAAATATCTTGTCAGGAGAGGTATAACTAAAGATGACCGCGATATAGGAAAAGAGTGTACTGAATAGAATCGCTCGTATAGGAACACCTTTTTTGCTTAATTTTAAAAATGCTTTTGGCGCATCACCTTTTTGTGCCATTCCAAACAACATGCGTGAGTTTGCATACAATGCCGAATTTAAGCAAGAGAGAACTGCGGTTAAGACGACAAAATTCATAATTTGAGCAGCGGCAGGTATGCCGACATAATCGAGAACCGCAACGAATGGACTGACAAGAAGATTAGCAGAATTCCAAGGCAACAAAGTGACTACAAGTGCAATAGAGCCGATATAGAAGATTAGAATTCGCCAAATGACGCTGTTCGTCGCAATCCGGACCGCTTTTGCCGGATGATCTGATTCGCCGGCTGCGATCGTGACAATCTCAGTTCCCATGAAGGAAAAGATGACTACTGTAATTCCCAGCAAGACAGAACCAAAACCGGTCGGCATGAATCCGCCTGCCCCTAAAAGGTTCACCGTTCCGGGAGCTTCTACGCCCGGATACCATCCGAAAAGTACACAAAGTCCAAGAACGAGGAACAAACCGATGCTAACCACTTTTATGAGGGAAAACCAATATTCAAATTCCCCGAACGACTTCACTGAAAAAAGATTCGTCAGTGTTAATAAAACGGTTAGAATCAATGCCATTAACCAAAGTGGGAAATCAGGAATCCAGTACTGCATAATTGCTGCGCCAGCAATTGCTTCTATCGCGATAACGACAACCCAGAAAAACCAATATAACCATCCGATTGTGAAGCCTGCCCAAGGCCCGATTGATTCGGTTGCATAGGTCGAAAAGGACCCGCTTGTTGGATGGGCAGCTGCCATCTCACCGAGCATTCGCATGACTAAGACAACAATTGTCCCCGCAAATGCGTAGGATAGAATAGCGCCTGGGCCAGAAGAGTTAATTACTGCCCCACTTCCGATAAACAGCCCAGCTCCTATGACACCTGCAATTGAAATCATACTGATGTGTCGGATTTTTAAATCTGGGTTTAATTGTCCTTGTGGATTAGACATGTACATTCCCCCTTATGAAAATAATGAACTTCAGTTAAGTGTAAGCGATTTCAATAATTGTGACTGAATAATCTTTCAACTATTTAATCTAATCATACAGAAATGAAACTAAAAAATTATGGACAAGTTGTAAGATGAAATGAATTTAAATTATACGGAGTGTTAAATAAGTACATGACTACGCTATCTCTGTCGAGTTTCTGAACATGAAAACCGATTTACGTGTACTAGCGCAACCGGTTTTAACTTACTTATCCTTCAATAATCGAGAAGCCATGATAGCACTTTCAAGCGCAAGACGCTTAGACGGTTCCATAAAGTTTTTACCTAAAAGTGATTCCAACTTTTCAAGGCGGTGGTAAAGTGTCTGCCTGACGATGAAAAGACGGTCCGCAGTCTCTTTTTTCGATCCGCCGCATTCGAGATACATGCAAAGTGTTTCAAAGAGATTGCTATCCATTTCCTGATCATAATCGAAAATGGCAGATAAGTAATCTAGGATATATGTTTTTAGATAATCGTTGTTCTCTACTAATAGAAGGAGTCTGTAAATACCTAAGTTTTCATAAAAATACGTCTCACAAATGCCGGATTCCTGCATTTGTAAAACTTTATTTGCTTCTTCGTAACCTCTTTTTACATCCGTTACCTCTTTGTAGACCGTACTAACTCCGATCGTACATCTAGTACCGTCAATTAAGGTATTGTCCTTCATCTTACCAATGGTTTCGATGATTTGAGAGAAACGTACTGTCTCGCTTAGTAGATGATCTGCGGCAATGAACGAAGCAATGATTACAATCTCATTCTTGTTGGAAGAAACCGCGGGGAAAAAACTATTACGTTTGAAAAGAGCTCGGATCATCATTGATCGTTGCAACTTTATCTCTTCCCAGTCTCCCTCGCCATGGTTTGTTTCCTCTATATTCAGCTGTATAATGAAAATCCTGAAATTCATAGTTCGACTTGTAGAAGGCAGATACGTATGAAGGTCTTCTTCTTCGAAATCTTTACCGTTCAATAAACTTCGGACAAATTCATCTTCGTTATTCTGTTTGCGTTCTTCAATTGTACGATTGCGTAATAAAATTTGAGCAATGGCAAGTGCAGCGCGGTCTAAAATGAGAAATGGGAATTCATCTGACGGTGGTTCTGTTACTTCGAGGAATAGATGTCCCAAAATTTGTCCTAACCCACTAACAGGCATAAGGGCAAAATCTCGATCGTTGAGTGTAAGAATTTTCTGTCCATTATTTGTTAATGGGGAACTTTCAAGGTGAGACCGGATGGACGTTTCCAACACCTTGATCTCCGATGGGTAATAATAAGGTTTCGCCTCATCGGTAATGAGGAGAATATTATGCCGGAAAAATTGGTTCAGTTCCTGAAGAATCTTCAAAATACCATTGGGGGCAAGAGAATGTGTAATGAATTTCCTCGATAAGGTATCGAGTTGTGAAAGCATCTGATGGTGTTGATTAATGATAAATGTATGAAGATCTTGCGTGATATCAACAAATTTTACGGTTTTCTCAAAGATGATGAATGGAAATGCATGATTGTTTACTAAATCGATAATTTCGGGTGGAATTTTCTTGAAGTAAGGACCTACTTCTATACAAAGGCAAGCTACATCTTTTTCTATCAAGCTCGTTACATACTTCAGTTGGCTTGGAAGGTCGAGTTGTAAGCCTACTCCTGTAGTCAGGATCATCTCTCCTCCGTTTATTAAGGCCTCGAATTCTTTTACTTCTAATACATGGGACCATTTTACTTGACGGTCTAGTCCTTCTTGTCCTGCAATGACTTTCGCATATTTAAACGAATCCCGGGAAAGGACATCGCGGACAGTTAGTCTTAAATCATTCATAAATGGTGATGACCTCCATAACGTTAAATTAATTGGCTAATGAATAGACAAAGTGTAAATTGAAAATAGTTCAAATTGTTTGTAAAGTATATTATGAAGTCTAGCGAAAATAGAGCCAACTAGCAAGGGAAATAGGATAGGAGGAATAAAAATGACAATTACAGCAGCGGAAAAGAAAACGCTTACAAACTTTATTAATGGACAATGGGTAAAATCAACGACAGATAAATATGAAGAGGTACCGAATCCGGCAACGGGAGAAATCCTAGCAGAAGTTCCTATTTCAACACTGGAAGATTTGGACAAAGCGGTAGAATCAGCGAAAAAAGCATTCGAAAAGTGGAAGAAAGTCGCTGTGCCTCAACGTTCAAGAATTCTATTTAAATATCAGCAATTGCTAATAGAAAACTGGGAAGCACTTGCAAAAATTATTACGATTGAAAACGGTAAAAACTATGCTGAAGCTTACGGAGAAGTGCAGCGCGGGATTGAGTGTGTCGAGTTTGCGGCAGGTGCTCCAACATTAATGATGGGCCATCAGCTTCCTGATATTGCAACGAATATTGAGTCGGGAATGTACCGGTATCCGATAGGGGTCATTGGGGGAATTACTCCTTTCAACTTTCCGATGATGGTGCCTTGCTGGATGTTCCCCCTTGCCATTGCGAGTGGAAATACTTTCATCCTAAAACCGTCAGAACGGACGCCTCTCCTAGCAAACCGTCTTGCAGAATTGCTGCATGAGGCGGGGCTGCCCGATGGCGTATTCAATATCGTACATGGCGCTCATGAAATCGTAAACGGTATTCTTAATCACCCCGATATTCCTGCGGTATCATTTGTAGGTTCACAGCCAGTTGCTGAATATGTCTATAAAACCGGAACGTCAAATGGCAAACGTGTCCAAGCATTAGCAGGCGCGAAAAATCATACAATTGTCATGCCGGATGCGGATATGGATTTGACGGTCACGAATATTATTAACGCAGCTTTTGGATCTGCAGGGGAAAGATGTATGGCTTGTGCGGTCGTTGTTGCGGTTGGCGATGTTGCAGACGAACTTGTCGAAAAGTTAGTAGACGAGGCAAATAAACTGACTATCGGTAATGGACTAGAAGAAGGAATCTTCCTTGGACCGGTCATAAGGGATTCACATAAAGATAAGACACTCGGTTACATTGAATCAGGCATTGAAGAAGGTGCCAAACTATTGCGCGATGGGCGCGGTGATAAGTCCACTTCTGAAGGAGGTTATTTTGTTGGACCGACGATTTTTGATAATGTCACTCAGGAAATGAAAATCTGGAAAGAAGAGATTTTTGCTCCTGTCTTGTCCATTGTACGAGTGGATACTTTAGAGGAAGCAATCGACCTTGCGAATAAATCAGAGTTTGCAAACGGAGCGTGTTTATTTACAGACAGCGCGAAGGCAATCCGCCAGTTCAGAGAAGAAATTGATGCGGGGATGCTAGGTGTTAACCTTGGCGTTCCAGCTCCAATGGCATTCTTCCCGTTCTCCGGTTATAAAAAGTCTTTCTATGGAGACTTGCACGCGAATGGCCGCGATGGAATCGAGTTTTACACACGGAAGAAAATGTTGACGGCACGTCACTAATACTAAGGAATGAGATTTAAAATAGAGGGGAGCGGATGAAATGACTACTTCAAAAGAAACGACAAAAACCTTAGTTGAGATAGACCGGGAGAACGTTTGGCACCATATTTCTGCCTACAATGAAAAGAACCCGCCAATGGTAGTGGAGAGCGGGGAAGGTGCCTGGATTACAGATCATAATGGCAACCGTTACCTAGATGCAATGTCGGGACTTTGGTGTGTAAACGTCGGGTATGGCCGTGAGGAATTGGCAGAAGCAGCATATGAACAGATGAAAAAGTTGGCCTATGTACCGATGACACAAAGCCATAAACCGGCAATTGAATTGGCTGAAAAGTTGAATGCAATGCTCGGTGACGATTATAAAATATTTTATTCCAACAGTGGATCCGATGCCAATGAAGTAGCATTTAAACTTGCGCGCCAATACCATCAGCAAAACGGTGAGCCATCTCGCTATAAATTCATTTCACGTTATCGTGCGTATCACGGCAGTTCAATGGGGGCATTGGCGGCGACAGGTCAAGCACTCCGGAAATACAAGTATGAACCGCTTGCACCGGGATTCTTACACATTGCACCACCAGATAATTACCGCAGACCTGCTGGACAATCAATTGAGGAATACAATATACAGCGCGCCCAAGAGTTTGAAGAGAAGATCATTTGGGAACAGAAGGAAACGATCGCCGGGATTATTATGGAACCACTTATTACGGGTGGTGGAATTCTAATTCCGCATCCGATTTATCTGGAGAAGGTCCAGGAAATCTGTACACGTCACGGTGTACTTCTAATTATTGATGAGGTTATTTGTGGATTTGGTCGTACTGGCAAAGCGTTTGGTCATCAGCACTTTAATGTGAAGCCGGATATTATTACGATGGCAAAAGGACTAACGAGTGCTTACTTACCACTATCAGTAACGGCTATCCGAAAAGACATTTATGAGAAGTTTGATACGGGTGAAGAGAACAGCCATTTCCGTCACGTCAATACTTTTGGTGGGAATCCGGCAGCTTGTGCGGTTGCGTTGAAGAACCTTGAGATCATTGAAAGAGAAAATCTTGTCGAACGGTCGGCAGAACTTGGCGAGCGTCTTCTGAAAGAGTTGGCAAGCTTAAAAAGTCATCCGTTTGTTGGTGATATCCGTGGTCTTGGATTCCTCTTAGGGATCGAACTCGTTGAGGACAAGGAAACGAAAGAGCCTGCTTCCAATGCCCGTGTCGCGAAGATTATTGGAGAATGTAAGGCGAATGGCCTTATCATCGGGAGAAACGGTGATACAGTTGCAGGCTTTAATAATATTCTAGCGCTGAGCCCGCCGCTGTCTTGTACCGATGAAGATGTAGACTTCATTATTGCAATCATAAAAAAAGTATTTAAAGAAAACGAATGAACCAAGGTTAACTCTTTTAAAATAAAAAACTGAGGAGTCCCTAATAGGAATCCTCAGTTTTTTATTTTTTCTTTTTAAACACCGCTGAAACGCGCTTCTCACTACGCTCGTTCATCCGCTGGAAATTCTCTATATGTTTCCAAATGGCGGTGAAAAATAAAAAAGCTGCTACCACAACTGGCCAGTATCCGTCTGCCCATACCGCCATCGCTATAAGTGTCACATAAAGCATGAGCACACCAAAGACGAGGAAATCTGTGACCAGTGCAACGATAACAAACAGTACGAATCCAATAAGTCCAATTTTCCAGTCGATGGCAAGTAGTACGCCAATCACTGTCGCAGTTCCTTTTCCACCGTTGAAATTCATATAAAACGGGAAATTGTGCCCGATCACAGCTGCAGCACCTGCGAGGAATAAAAGTAAAGCTATAATGTCTCCTGGAAATTCCGCGTTTTCTGCGAAGTATCGCACAAATAGGACAGCTACTGCACCTTTTCCAATGTCGATAGCTGCAACAAGTGCACCAAATTTCTTTCCAAGAACTATGGTCGCATTTGAAGCACCGGCATTTTTCACACCGGTTTCTTTCAGATTAATGCCCGAAATTTTCTGTGCAACGCCCGATCCATGCAGGCAACCGATAGAATAGCCAAAGATCAGCACACCTACAATCCATAACCACATACTCATTCCTCCAAAATAACGATAGATTCATTATAACATTCGAGGTAAACACAAGGTTCAGAAATATTATTCAATAAACGCTTGACATAGTATTGGAACATCTACTATACTATGTCACAAGATGGAAAACTGAATATCACAAACTCTTATCAAGAGCGGCGGAGGGAATAGGCCCTGCGATGCCCGGCAACCAGCAAGCGACCAACTTGCAAAGGTGCTACTTCCTACAGATTCGTGTGAACGGTCTGAAAGATAAGGGGAGGAATAAGCGAAAGCGTAACCCTCTTCTTAAGCGAAGGGGGTTATTTTTTATTCCGAAAATACCCCCAACGCCTCCGCACATCACAATCACATCCATCTAAAAAAACTCTGGAGGTAATGACGATGACAAAACTTCAACCCGAAACACTTCTTCTGCATGGCGGACAAAAACCGGACCCTGTAACAGGTTCACGCGCAGTTCCAATTCACAGAACCTCATCTTTTGTATTCCGGGATACAGAACATGCTCAAAAATTATTTGCATTGCAAGAAGCAGGCAATATCTATACACGAATCACAAATCCAACCGTTGCAGTTTTTGAAGAGCGTATTGCACTTCTTGAAGGCGGTACGGCGGCAGTTGCATTCTCATCCGGCATGGCGGCAATCGCATTCTCCATCTTGAACGTTGCAGGTGCGGGCGATGAAATTGTTGCAGCAAGCAACTTGTACGGAGGGACGTATAATCTATTCGCCGCCACACTTCCACGTTACGGCATCAATGTGAAATTCGTCGATGCAACAGATCCTGAAAACTTCCGCGCAGCAATTACAGATAAAACAAAAGCAATATTCGCAGAAACAATCGGTAACCCAAGTCTTCATGTCTTGGATATTGAAGCGGTTGCGGACATTGCGCATGAACAAGGTGTTCCACTTCTCATAGATAGTACGTTTGCATCGCCTTATGGTTCGAATCCGATTGAGTTTGGTGCAGATGTGGTCATTCACTCTGCTACAAAATGGATTGGTGGACACGGTACAACGATTGGTGGAGTAGCTGTTGATGCGGGTACATTCGATTGGACACAAGGAAGGTTCCCGGGCTTCACTGAGCCGGATGCGTCATACCATGGTCTTCGTTACGGAATTGATACAGCAGGCGCGGCCTTTGCCACTAAACTGCGCGTTCAACTATTGCGTGACTTTGGGCCTTGCTTAGACCCGGACAGTGCATTCAACTTCCTTCAAGGACTTGAGACACTGCATCTGCGTGTGACGAGACATAATGAAAATGCCATCAAAGTAGCAGAGTTTCTGAAACAACACCCGTCTGTTGAATGGGTAACATACACTGGCAATGAAGATCATCCATCTTATGACCTTGCGAAAAAGTACTTGAAAAACGGCTTCGGTTCCATTATTGTATTTGGTATAAAAGGTGGACGTGAAGCTGGTCGAAACGTAATAGATAACGTCAAAATATGGTCGCATGTTGCGAACGTCGGAGATGCAAAATCACTGATTATACATCCTGCTTCAACGACGCATCAGCAGCTTGGACCAGAGGACTTGGAAAAGTCAGGCGTGACTGAAGAATTAATCAGGCTATCGGTTGGTCTTGAATCAGTGGAAGATATCATTGCAGACCTTGCACAAGCGATTGAACTAGCGGTACCAGTAACAGTGTGATTTTTTGGCGACAAGAAAGGGCGTGACAATCGTGGAGACGGGAATAGTGGAAATCGGGCATCTGGTATTGGAATCTGGCATCATCTTGGTAAATGTACAGCTTGCTTATGAAAGAACGGGTAGGCTAGATGCACCCCATGTACTTGTTTGTCATGCCTTGACAGGAAGTCACGCGACAGTTGGAACGGATGAATGCCCGGGCTGGTGGAGTGGTCTTGTCGGCCAAGGAAAAAGTATCGATACAAATGAATTTTCCGTCATCTCTTTTAATGCTCTTGGCGGAAGCGACGGATCGACAGGACCTTTGTCAGTTAATCCGACTACAGGAGAACTGTATAGAAACTTGTTTCCCGAAGTGACAATCCGTGATATGGTGCATGCCGAACGGAAAGCGCTGACGGTACTGGGTGTCAACCGATTGCGGGCGATCATTGGCGGTTCGCTCGGTGGAATGCGTGTACTTGAATGGGGAATTTTATATCCGGAAGATATGGATATTCTTTTTCCGATGGCAACGACACCGCAATCGACTAACATTGGCAGCATGCTATATCCGTTTGAAAATGGCAGAAGCGACATGGAGAGTTTTTATCCTCTAATTCGAGCCATGAATACACATGATATTGGTCGAGGACGGGGAGGCATTGAAATAGCTTCCCGCCGTATAAGCGCAAAAATGGTGGCATTTGCGTTTACAGACGACCCCATATATCCGACGGGAGAGATTCGGACGTTTGTCCATCTAATTCCCAACTCAATCTATTGTTTGGTCAATACAAAAAATGGTTATGAAAGTTTCTTAGTGGAATTTGAAAAATGGGGACTCGTCATCAAACAGTCTATGGAGGTGGCGGTATGCCGTCAATCAAAGTCGCTCTACTTGGCTTCGGCACTGTAGGTGAAGGGATTTACAGGATTTTAAATGAAAGAAAAGAAGAGATTAAGCGGGAAACAGGATGTGTTATCGAAATCGTCTCCATTCTGGTTCGCGATAAAGCAAAGAAACGTCTGGCAACACCTGGAACGAAAATAACGGATGACATCCAGGAAATACTGTCAAACCAGGAAATCGATTTTGTTTTTGAGGCGATTGTTGGGGAAGAGCCCGCTTATACCTATCTTTCGGACGCAATCGAAAAAGGGTTTCATATTGTAACAGCAAATAAGACAATGTTCGCAAAACATGGTCCGGCACTATTGAAACATGCAGAGTTCAGGGGAGTTCAACTCGGATATGAAGCAACAACGGCGGGCGGCGTACCGATTATCCGAACGGTGGCAAGCTTGTTACCGGTAGATCGTGTGCGACGAATAAGAGGGGTTTTAAATGGAACCTCCAATTTCATCTTGACGAAGATGCGGGAAGAGGGAATACCGTTTAAAGCTGCGCTTCATAAAGCACAGATGCTCGGTTATGCAGAAGCGGATCCGACGGACGATATAAGCGGCAAAGATGCATTCCGGAAGCTGATGATTTTAAGTGCGCTTGCATTCGGCAGTCAGCCGAATTGGCAAGATGTTCCGGTCGGAGGAATCGATAGGGTCACTATTGAAGATGTAGCAGATGCCTCAAAAAGCAAACTTCGTTACCGGCACGTCGCTGACATTTCAGTTGATGAAAAGGGTGCAGTGCATGGAAGTGTTGGACCGGTACTTATCGGTATCGATCATCCGTTGTATGGCATCGATGGCGTGAACAATGCAATCATTGTCGAGACCGATTATCTCGGTGCACTCACACTTGCCGGTCCTGGAGCAGGTATGTACCCGACGGCAAGTGCAATGGTCGGGGATTTCCTCCAGATGATTAGGGAAAGTGAAAAGGTTCTTGTTACTATATAATTTGAAGTATTTAATCCGATGTATAAACCGAGCGAAGGCATCCCCTAGCGCCGCAGCGGATTCAATGGAGTTCTTTATTTCAACATATATAGTTAGAAAAAAGCGATTCCATTTATGGAATCGCTTTTTCGAGTCATTATTTCAATTTCATCAGCTTTAATTCAGCTTTCAACGCTTTGATTAATGCGACAACCATGAGCAGCATGACGAAAGAAAACGGCAAGGCTGCAATGATAATCGTATTTTGCAAGGCGGTGAGGCCGTTGACAGACAGCAGAATTAGCGCAATCGTAGACTGAATGACGCCCCAAATGAGTTTGACATTATTCGGTGGAGTCAACGAACCGTTCGTTGACTGCATGCCAAGAACAAATGTCGCTGAATCAGCTGAGGTAACGAAAAACGATACGATCAATAAAATCGCGAAAATTGATATGATGAACGACATGGGCATTACATCAAACATTTCAAAGATTGTCAGTTCTGTCTTCGGTATTGTTAAATCGACCAGTCCTTTTTTCTGGATATCGATCGCAGTCGTGCCGAATGCTGAGAACCAGAATGTGACAAGGAGTGTAGGTGCCGCAAGTACGCCAATCATGAACTCCCTAATAGTCCGACCTTTTGAAACACGAGCAATGAACATACTGACGAACGGTGCCCATGAAATCCACCATGCCCAGTAAAAAATCGTCCAATTATCAAGCCATTTCCGATCGGTAGAGTCTAATGGTGCCGTACCAAAACTCATTTGGACGAGATGGGAAAAGTAACCACCGAACGAATCAGTAAACATATTGAAAATTAGCAATGTTGGACCGAGAATGACGATGAATCCAAGCAGTGCGAGAGCAAGGACTAAATTTGTATTCGACAAATATTTGATTCCCTTACTTAACCCCGACCATGCAGATGCAACAAACAGGATCGTAACGACGCCGATAATTATAAATTGCGAAGTGATATTGATTTCAATACCAAATAAGTAATTGAGGCCTGCATTAATTTGAACAGCACCGAAGCCGAGTGATGTAGCGACGCCGAACGCTGTTGCGAAAACGGCAAGTACATCGACGAGAGTACCCCAAGGGCCAACCATTTTTTTACCGAATATCGGCTTCAATGTTGCTGAAATTAATCCCGGTTCCCCTTTACGGAACTGGAAGAAGGCTAGAGATAATGCAATGACCCCGTACATGGCCCATATATGGATCCCCCAGTGGAAGAAAGACTGACGTAATGATTCTTTGAACGCCGCATCCGTATTTGGATCTTCCGAAGCAGGACTGATCGCGAAGTGCGATAACGGTTCAGCAGCCCCATAAAAGACGAGCCCGATACCCATTCCGGCAGAAAACAGCATAGCAATCCATGTAACTGTCGAAAACTGTGGCCGGTCCGTATCTTTTCCAAGTCGGATTTTGCCAAACGGACTGACAATGAAAAAGAAACTGAGTGCTAACATAAATGACATGAGTAGCATATAATACCAGCCGAAAGACGATGCAACAAAGTTTTTGGCGTTTGTTGTGACCGCTTCAAAACTTTCAGGTGCTAACGCGCCATACCCGACGGTCAAAATAATCAGACCGATTGTGATATAAAAGACATTTGATATTTTCTTCATGAATCCCCCTCGTGGAGCAGTTAATTTCGAAACAGCTTCTAACTATACTAGTAAAGTAAAATGAAAGCAACCAATCAGTGAATAAAGTATTCCCCTTTATAGTATTTTCCATTCATATCGCTGTGTCGCGTATAGTTATTAGCATAGAGCTTTTATTGATTATGGATTGATGTAAAACAGTTAGATGATTTTTTTGAGAAAATGGTGGAGTTCTTTCTATATTAAATAGGGAATGGACAGAACTTTACTGCAACCCAATCTAAGAGTTATCGCAAAACAGCTGAAGACATTTGTGTCTTCAGCTGTTTTTCAATCTTCATCTTTAATATCGCGATCGGGCGGAATCGGCTCGTTACGCCATTCGTCGATTTGGTGTTTCAATAGTTCAAGCTGTTCCAAATAGAGTCCGAACTGATCTTTATTAATAAGGAATTGCTTGCCGTCATGAACGGAGCGGATGCGGCCTTCCCTCACATACTTTTGGACTTGTTCGATGGGCATGCCAAGGTGTTCAGCAGCTTCTTGAATTGTGATATACATCGATACATCTCCCTGAAAAATCCCCTCTATTTCAATTATGAGCAGTGAAATGGAGAGGATGATTATGTTAAATAAGTTTTTCGAAGTTCAGACGTTTATTCAGAGCGTGAATGATAGGAATTCCGATAGCCATAACGACAAATTCTCCAATTGCAAGTGTTAGGTAGATGATAAGAAACGGAAGTCCATTAAATTCTGGGATGTCTGCAAAAAAGCTAAGTTGAAATGCGATGATTACCATTGTGAGCGTAAAGACGATAGTGTTAAAAAGCATTCGTTTGAAGATGCCTTTAATGAACTTTGCAGAAAAGATCGTTATTGAGAGGGCGATTACTGAATGCAGTACTCCGAAAATAATATCAACCGCTACTGGTGAAAATAGCAAGTTAGCACTAAATACACCGACTACAATACCAAAAATATACTTTTTATTGAAAACGACGAGATGGTTAAATATCTCTGAAATACGGAATTGAATAAGGGTAAATCCGAATGGTGCGATTAAAAAGGTGACGGCGACATATAGAGCCGCAATAATTCCGTTTGTTGTTAATGTTTTTACTTTCATTATTCATTTCCTCCTAGTTTTTTTGCGTGGGATGGTTACGAACCACGTGTTAAAAAGCCTGCATAACAGAATAGCATACACCCACCGTTTTGTATATGTGATAAATTATTCTAGATATTTTGAAACACCTAAAGTATTCTGCTATCAATTTATTTGTAAGATATCGAGGAAAAATGTCGGAAAATAGAATGTTTTTTAAAGTATTGGAATATTCATTAATCGGTAGTATAATAACTTCTAAGGTGAATTGTGAACTTTCAGTTTACCGAAAACAAAAAAGAATAAGGGGGAACTTCATTTATGAGTATGAAAAGGTGGCCTTTACTTCTAGTTTTGGTTTTTGCTATGAGTTTGTTTCTAGCTGCTTGCAGCGGAGACGAAGAAGGGGATGGCAAAGAGAAAGAAGATGCTAGTAAAACAGAAGAGACGGATGCTGGAAAGTCTGATGCGACAGAGGAAGCTAAACCAGCACCAGAACAGAAGCTAAGTGTAAATATTAAGTCAGAACCGCCTTCTTTACATCCAGGCTTAGCGACTGACACTACTTCAGGTGCAGTGCTGAACCAAACATTTGAAGGTTTAATGCGTGTTAACCAAGAAGGAGAAGTAGAAGAAGCGATGGCGGAAAGCGCCGAAATGTCTGAAGACGGCTTGACGTATACATTCAAAATTCGCCAAGATGCAAAATGGTCAAATGGTGATCCTGTAACCGCACAGGACTTTGAGTATGCATGGAAATGGGTACTAGATCCTGCCAATGCCGAGACAGATTATGCATACCAATTATATATGATCAAAGGCGCAGAAGCTGCCAAAGAAAAGGGTGGTTCTCTGGACGATGTAGCTATCACGGCAGAGGATGATCATACATTGGTCGTCGAATTAGAACAACCGACAGCTTATTTCCTTGAACTAACTGCGTTTTATACGTACTTCCCTGTTAACCAGAAGGTAGCGGAAAGCAACGCTGGTTGGGCTCAGGATCAATCCGACAACTATGTAACAAATGGTCCTTTCCTAATGGAATCTTGGAAGCATAAGGATATCATTGTGCTTAAGAAAAACCCTGATTATTGGGATGCGGACACAGTTAAACTGGAAACGATTAATATGCTTATGATTGATGATGAGAATACTGCAAAACAAATGTATGACCAAGGTGAATTGGATTGGTTGGGTTCACCGACAGATTCTATTCCGTTGGCAGCTATTCCAGATTATAAGCAAAAGGGACTACTGAATATTTCTCCACTCGCCGGCGTTTATTACTACGCATTTAACGTAGAGGAAGCACCGTTTACAAATGTAAATATTCGTAAAGCATTTGCAATGGCAATCAATCGTGAAGGTATTGTAACGAATATCACGCAGGCGGAGCAACAGCCCGCGATGGCATTGGTGCCACCTTCTATCTTTGAAGAGAATGCAACCGGTTACTTTAATGATAATGATGCAGAAGAAGCGAAGAAGTACTTGGCTAAGGGCTTGGAAGAATTGGGTCTGACTGAATTGCCTACGATCAAGCTTTCTTATAACACGAGTGAAGCACATGGTTCCATTGCACAAGCAGTACAAGATATGTGGAAAGAGAACCTAGGCGTTAACGTTGAGCTTAACAATGAAGAATGGGCTGTATATCTTGACTCCATGGGTTCAGGCAACTTCCAGGTTGGCCGTATGGGTTGGATTGCCGATTTTAACGATGCAATCAACTTCTTGGAAATCTTCGAAACAGTTGGAGGAAACAACTATACAAATTGGGAGAATGCCGATTACCAGGCATTACTGAAAGAATCTAGAGTAGAAACAGACGTTGCTGCCCGTGAGGAGATGTTGCGTAAAGCAGAAGGCATCTTCATGGAAGAGTTGCCATTAGCTCCAGTCTACTTCTATACAAACGTGTGGACAAATAAAGAGTATGTCAAAAACGTTGAAGTATCACCACTGGGTCTAGTTCAGTACAAGTGGGGCTATATTGACGCTGAATAAATAGGAATATGTTTTTTTGAGTTGAAAATCTAATGATATTCATAAGATTCATAGGGGTGATTTATTTTCACCCCTATTTTTAGTTTAGAAAAGAAATAGACTTGCCATTACTAGAAACTGATTCCTTTGATTGAAGTTTCACTTTATCCAAAGGGTTATGGAGGTGTTATCACTTGGCTAGATACTTGATTAAACGAATTGCCTATATTTTTCTTTCACTATTTTTTATCGTAACAATCACATTTGCATTAATGCAATTAGCGCCGGGAGGGCCATTTACATCAGAAAGGAAAACATCTCCTGCGATTGAAGCGCAAATGAAGGAAGCGTATGGACTGAACGATCCCATGCACGAACAATATTTTAAGTATCTAATTAATGCTGCCAAATTAGACTTTGGACCTTCCTTTAAATATGAGGGTCAGGAAGTTACTGATATTATAAAACGAAGTTTCCCCTATTCTCTCATTTTGGGACTGGAGGCAATTTTCATTGCATTGGCTTTAGGTGTGTTATTTGGTGTGATAGCTGCCATAAGACATAATAAAATGGGTGATTACACAGTCATGGTTATAGCGATATTGGGAATATCAGTACCCAGCTTTATCATGGCGACTGTCCTGCAATATATATTTTCGATTCAATTGGAAGCGTTACCAATTGCTAGATTTGAGTCGTTTGCGCATACGATATTACCGGCGATTGCCTTGGCGACAACACCACTGGCTTTTATTGCTCGGTTAATGCGTTCCAGTATGCTGGAAGTTTTGAATGCGGATTATATTAAAACCGCAAAATCAAAAGGCTTATCAGAGCGCGTTGTTATTTATAGACACGCACTGCGAAATGCTATATTGCCGGTTGTCTCGTACTTAGGACCGCTAGTTGCTGGAATATTAACAGGAAGTTTTATCATTGAAAAAATATTCGCCATTCCTGGTTTAGGCAATGAGTTCGTGGTCAGCATTACAAATCGGGATTACACCGTCATCATGGGAACTACTGTGTTTTTTAGTGCCCTTTTACTTGTTTCGATTCTGATTGTCGACCTTGTTTACGGGTTGATTGATCCGCGGATAAAAGTAACGGGAAAGGGGGCTAATTTCCAATGACACGCGTACAACTAGAGGATACTGATTTTGAAGCATTGATAGTAGATCATGCGGAATCTGAAAAAATTGTGGGGGATAGTACATCTTACTGGAAGGATGCTTGGCGTCGTTTCAGAAAAAACAAACTGGCCCTATTTGGGATAGTCGTTATTATATTACTGGCAGTTATGGCCTTTATCGGCGAACCGATTTCAGGTCAAACCTACGATAAAACCGATTTAATGAATGCGAATAAAGCACCATCAGCTGACCACTGGTTTGGTACAGATAACCTAGGCAGAGATGTGTTCGCAAGAACTTGGTATGGTGCGAAAATTTCGTTATTTATTGGTTTGATGGCATCTCTAATTGACTTGGTAATCGGGGTTGTTTGGGGTGCAGTGGCCGGCTTTTTCGGTGGAAAAGTAGATGAATACCTTATGCGGATTGCCGATATTTTGTATGGTGTACCGTATTTGTTGGTCGTTATATTATTAATGGTCATTATGCCAAAAGGGCTGTGGACCATGATCATTGCGATGACCATAACTGGCTGGATTAGTATGGCAAGAATTGTACGTGGACAGGTTATGCAATTGAAGTCCGAGGAATATATATTGGCGTCCAGTTCTCTTGGTGCAAGTAATTCCAGGTTGTTATTTCGGCATTTGATACCTAATACACTTGGCCCAATACTCGTGACATTAACATTAACTATACCAACCGCAATATTTACTGAATCATTTTTAAGTTATCTTGGTTTGGGTGTACCTGCACCCCGTGCTAGTTGGGGGACGATGTCATCAGATGCTTTATCTTCGTTCCAGTACTATCCGTACCAACTCTTTTTCCCGGCATTTTTCATTTGTTTGACGATACTTGCTTTTAATGTCATTGGAGATGGATTAAGAGATGCCTTGGATCCCAAAGAGCGCAAATAAAGGGGGTTACCGCAATGAAAAAAATATTGGAGATAAAAGATCTTGCTGTATCATTTGAAACGTACGGAAAAGATGTACAAGCCGTGCGCGGGGTTTCATTTGAATTGAACGAAAAGGAGACTTTGGCCATTGTTGGAGAGTCGGGATCAGGAAAAAGTGTTACTGCCTATTCAATTATGGGCTTAATTCCCACGCCACCCGGTAAGTATGTTAGTGGCTCAATTCTCTTCAATGGAGAAGATTTAATACAGAAATCAGAAAAACAAATGCAGAACGTTCGCGGGAAAGAAATAAGTATGATTTTTCAAGACCCGATGACCTCAATCAACCCGACGATGATTGTAGGAAAGCAGATTGCTGAAGGGCTTATCAAACACCAAAAGATGACCAAAAAAGATGCGAATCTACGGAGTCTTGAACTGCTGAAACTTGTAGGTATTCCGAACCCTGAAAAACGGATAAATCAATATCCTCATCAATATTCGGGTGGCATGCGACAACGGGCGATGATAGCAATCGCTTTAGCTTGCAATCCCAAAATACTGATTGCTGATGAACCAACAACTGCACTTGACGTAACGATTCAGGCTCAGATTCTAGAGTTAATGCGTGATTTACAGCAAAAAATAGGTACAGCAATCATCCTCATTACCCATGACTTGGGTGTTGTAGCCAATACAGCAAGCCGAGTTGCTGTCATGTATGGCGGAAAGATTGTTGAGACAGGAACTGTCGATGAAATATTTTATAATCCAAAACACCCTTATACGTGGGGGTTGTTGGGTTCGATGCCAAAGCTGGATAGCAGGAAAGAAGAACTGCAAGTCATTCCTGGTTCCCCGCCAGATTTGGCTGATCCGCCCAAAGGCTGTCCTTTTGTTACAAGGTGCCCATATGCAATGAAGGTATGTAAAAATCACATGCCAGAGTATACGAAACTATCAGAAACACAAAAAACAGCATGTTGGTTATTGGATGAGCGTGCCCTAAACGTAGAAGTGCCAGAATCGGCGGTTGTCGGAGGTGTGAATGTTCATGGGTAAGGAGCGAGAAAAATTACTTGAAATCAAACAATTGCAGAAACACTTCAAAATGGACCGTAGCAATGTTTTAAAAGCAGTAGATGGAATTACATTTGATATCTATAAAGGAGAAACATTCGGCCTAGTTGGAGAATCAGGATGTGGTAAATCTACAGCGGGGCGTACCATTATGCGTCTTTACGAGGCAAGTGGGGGAGAAGTGAAATTTCATGGCGAAGATGTTCACGCCAGAAAATCCAAAAAAGAAAAAAAGAAATTTAACCGCAGCATGCAAATGATTTTTCAGGACCCGTATGCTTCCTTGAATCCGAGAATGACGGTAAAAGATATTGTGGCAGAAGGACTTGATATTCATGGATTGGTAAAGAACAATAATGAACGTACAGCCCGCGTTAATGAACTGCTGGAAACGGTTGGACTGAATGGTGACCACGGTAACAGGTACCCGCACGAATTCAGTGGCGGTCAACGTCAGCGAATCGGTATCGCTCGGGCCTTAGCGGTAGATCCGGAGTTTATTGTAGCCGATGAACCAATTTCAGCACTGGATGTGTCCATTCAAGCACAAGTTGTAAACTTGCTGAAAAAGCTACAGGTTGAACGAGGACTGACGTACTTGTTTATTGCACATGATTTGTCCATGGTTAAACATATAAGTGACCGTGTGGGCGTGATGTATTTAGGAAGCATGGCTGAAATAGCTACAAGTGACGAATTGTATGAGGACCCTTTGCATCCTTATACTCGAGCCTTGTTAAGTGCGATACCTATCTCTGACCCTAAAGTAGAACGGACCCGGGAAAGAATCATGATTAAAGGAGACATACCAAGCCCGATTAATCCACCAAGCGGATGTCGATTTAGAACAAGATGCCCACTTGCCATGGGTATTTGCAGCAAAGTAGAACCAAAATTACAAGAGCATAAGAAAGACCATTGGGTGGCATGCCACCTGTACGCTGAAGAATACAAAGCAATGGAATGAAAAGTAAGGCTCATCTTGTGACGATGAGCCTTACTTTTTTTATTGTCTAGGAGCTGAGAGATAGCTTATTTTCAAAATGTGAAAAATTAGTTTGTATGGTATCTTCTATATAGAGAAAGAGGGGGATGACTGTGTCACAGCGTATTTCATATCTAGTTGTGTTGTTGGGGGCGGTACTTTGGGGAACGACCGGCACCGCACAAACGTTTATGCCACAAACAATTCATCCGTTGGCAGTGGGAGCATCGAGACTCGCTGTAGGCGGTTTTTCATTATTGTTTATTTTACTTATTATGCGTAAAATTGATTTTCGGAATTGGCCGTGGAAGTCTACTCTTTATGCGGCTGTTTCGATGGCTATTTTCCAATATTTATTTTTTTCTTCTGTCAGATTAACAGGAGTAGCAATTGGTACGGTCGTTACGATCGGTAGTGCTCCTGTCTTTTCCGGAATCATTGAATGGTTACTATTGAAACGACGCCCGACCCGGGTGTGGATCATGGCGACTATACTGGCGATTATCGGGTGTGTATTGCTCTTTTTAAATAAAGGCGGAATCGTCGTCAATCCTGTGGGGATTTCAATGTCACTCGGAGCTGGGATATTGTTCGCGTTTTATACCCTTGTCAATAAAGACGTACTCGACAAGGTGGATCCTGTACCTGCCGTTGCGGTTATCTTTTCGATGAGTGCAATAATGCTCCTACCATTTCTATTTTTATTCGAAACGGAGGGGCTTATGACGGGGCGCGGAATATCTGTCGTATTATATCTTGGAATTGCAACGACAAGTATAGCCTATATTCTGTTCTCCGCTGGGTTGAAGAGGATTCCTTCATCGTCAGCAGTCACGCTGTCACTTGCTGAACCGCTTACTGCAGCGATTTTAAGTGTGCTTGTCGTAGGTGAGCGACTGAATGGGACATCGTGGATGGGTGTTGCAATGCTGCTGGGCGGTATTCTTGTATTGACGTTGAGTGGGAAGGAAAAAGTTGTTCAGGTGACAGGTACCCAAACAAACACGATTGTTTGAATAATCGTGTTTGTTTGGACACTGAGGAAAACTGATATATAGGGGGCTTTAGGGGCCTTCCGTATTTCTTTAATCTGTCCATTTAGCATAAAACCTTGTGGCGATAAAGCCGGTCAAGATGAGTAGCGTTGCTAGTAGTCCACCTTCCAGACCAAATGCACCGCCTGTCAACCAATCATGTCCCTCAGCTATTTCAACATTATAGATTCCGTTCGGTGCTGTACCGCTTACCGCAAAACCAAAGACATTCCCCTGGAAGTAGTTCCAAGTAATGTGGTAACCAATGGGTAGCCAAAGACTATTCGTGGCGTTAAACATATAAGCGAATAAAATTCCGACCAAAGCAATGTTTACTAATCCTAAAATACTTACATTCGGATTTGCACCATGCGCTATGCTGAAAATCAAGGCGGATGCCACATAGATAACCCACTTATTATTCCCTCTGTTTGCCATGGTGGACATAACATAACCTCTAAAAAACATTTCCTCAAAGATGCCAACGAGAATAAACATAAGTAGAAAAGTAACCGTAAACATTGAAAAATGAGGATTTGAAAATGAATTAATGAGCGAAATATTGGCAGTCGCCATTAATATAATAAAAATCACGATAATCGATAAGGCGCCAAGAAAAAGTCCAAACCATAAGTCTTTCATCGAGCCTCTAAAGCCAAGCTCTTTCAACGAACCCTTATTTAAAAAACGCCATAATAAAAGAGTTATTACTATTCCTCCGGCTGTACCACCGCCTTGGACTAAAAGGGAAATCCAGGGATGTGTATCCAAAGCAGTTTGTATATCGAGATAACCAGACTCTCCATTAAAAGGTGATTCAGTTGAAATTAATAGAAGTATTCCGGGAAGTGAGAATAACTGTTGAACAATTAGCATCGCAACAAAAGCTAGTAATATGAGCCAGCCAGCCCTAATTTGGCCAAATGGGTTTTTAAACATCTTAGCCCTCCAATATGACTGAAGTAGTATGACTTTGCAGAGTCTTTAGAACGTGAAAATAGTGACAATCAGTTTAAGAACGGATAAAACGAGTGAATAGAATTCCCATAATCCATCGTATGCATGTTGTTACCTCCATTAGAAAACACCCTCCTGTTTAGTCGGTTTAGACACTAACCAAATTTGATGCAGGGGGTGTTTATTCATGTTTCTTTGGGTTATCTAATGGTTAATGGACTGCATTCATATTTGTTGAGTTTTCCCCATCTTGTTCAAGAAATATGCACTTAGAATTGTAATAATACAAATTACACCTATAATCCAAAATTCCACAGAATTTATCCCGCTGAACACTTGTTGATAAAAAAGAGCTCCAAATACCCCACCAAGTAATGGACCAACAATTGGAACCCAAGCATAACGCCAATCAGATGACCCTTTTCCGTGTATCGGTAATAAAAAATGAGCAATTCTTGGACCTAAGTCACGCGCGGGATTAATCGCAAAGCCGGTTGTTCCTCCTAGTGACAATCCAATGGAGAGGACAAGGAATCCGACGATGAGTGGATTAAGACCTTCTGTAAATTCATTTGCACCAATCGCAAGTATTCCAAGGACAAGTACGAATGTACCGATCATTTCTCTTACTAAATTGGAAAGCGGCTTTCTTATGGCTGGAATGGTTGAAAAAATAACTAACTTTTGGTCTTTATCGCTTGTTTCTTCCCAGTGTGGTAAATAGTTAACGTAAACAATAACTGCTCCGATAAAAGCACCAATGAGTTGAGCTAAAATATACGCCGGAACATCTGCCCAGGGAAAGGCGCCAATCACGGCTAATCCTACTGTAACTGCCGGATTAATATGGGCACCACTTATCCCGCCCACTGCATAAATAGCTACTGCTACGGCTAGTCCAAAGCCCATCGTAATCACAATCCAACCAGAATCTTTTGATTTGGTTTTATTAAGCACAACACCGCCAACAACACCGCAACCTAAAGTGACTAAGATCATTGTTCCAATTAATTCACCTAAAAATGCCGACATAGAAAATTCCCCCCCTGATTGTCGATACGGGATAGAAAAAATCCACAGCTCGCTTATAAGACTGTCAAAGCTTTTGCCATGGATAGTTATCATCTATGTTAAACTGGTTATCTTTTTATCAGTCCATGTGGATCGATAACGAACTTTTTCGCTGCACCTTTATCAAAAACTTGGTATCCATTAGGCGCCTCTTCTAATGAAATAAGCGTAGCATTTACTGCCTTAGCAATTTGGGCTTTACCGCTCAGTATTGATTTCATTAAAAACTCATGGTACTTCATGACAGGAGTTTGTCCCGTAACGAAATGATGTGCTTTTGCCCAGCCTAATCCCATTCGGATTTTCAACGTCCCAAATTTGGCATCTTCATCAGTCGCTCCTGGATCTCCAGTTACGTACAAACCTGGAATTCCTAATTTGCCTCCAGCACGTGTCACTTCCATAATTGAGTTAAGAACAGCTGCAGGTGCTTCTCCGCGATTAGGTCCGTTACCATGCGCTTCGAACCCGACGCAGTCAACAGCACAATCAACTTCGGGAGTTCCGAGAATTTGTGCAATTTGTTCGCCTATATCATCATGCTGACTAAGGTTGATTGTTTCGCATCCGAAACTTCTTGCTTGCGCCAATCGTTCTTCAATCATATCTCCAACAATGACACAAGAGGCGCCTAATAGTTGTGCTGAATGAGCGGCTGCTAATCCCACAGGGCCAGCCCCCGCTATATATACAGTCGATCCAATTGTAACTCCGGCACTGTATGCTCCATGAAATCCTGTTGGGAAAATATCTGATAGCATAGCTAAATCAAGAATTTTTTCCATTGCTTGTGCTTTATCTGGAAACTTCAATAGTTGAAAGTCTGCATAAGGAACCATTACATACTCTGATTGTCCACCGACCCAACCACCCATATCAACATAACCGTAAGCTGATCCAGGACGGTCTGGATTTACGTTTTCACAAATATGAGTATCTTGTGATTTGCAATTTCTACAGCGACCACAAGCAATATTAAAAGGTACGGAGACAAGATCTCCTACTTTCATAAATTCTACATCCCGACCTGCTTCAATGACTTGTCCGGTAATTTCATGTCCTAATGCTAGACCACTTGGTGCAGTTGTTCTCCCGCGCACCATATGCTGATCACTTCCGCAAATATTTGTAGCAACCACTTTTAGAATGACTCCGTGTTCACACTTACGTCCGACATTTAGTGGATTCACCCCGGGGCCATCCCGTAACACCAAATCTGGAAAACCAATATTTTCAATTGAAACTTTTCCTGGTTCTTTGTATACAACGGCACGATTTGACATCAACATTACCCCCAATAGTAGTTTGTCCTTGCATGCTATTGATATGTTTGTCTACTGTCGAATATGCACCAATTGACTGAATTGACTGGGTGACAGTCACCCAGTCAATTCAAAAACAAACACAAAAGTACAATTAAACGTGTTTGTTTGAAATACAAATACAATTCATCTTAAGAGTTTCTTCATATTTACAGTTGGTAAATGTTAAGATTTGGCGGTTACAATTGGTATCATAGAGTAAAGCGAGGTGCGGAAGATGGCGAAATTCACAGTACTTGTAGCGGATGACGATCAGGATATCCGTGATGGGATAGAAATTTATTTGAAAAATGAAGGATATGATGTGCTAAAGGCAGCGGACGGTAAAGAGGCGCTAGAGCTGTTGGAGTCGAATGACGTTCATCTTCTCATACTCGACATTATGATGCCGAATATGGATGGTATTACAGCGACGTTCAAAATTCGGGAAGCTCGTAATATCCCGATTATCATGTTAAGCGCTAAGGCCGAGGATTCCGATAAAATTCATGGGTTGTCCGTTGGCGCGGATGATTATGTGACGAAGCCATTCCACCCGATGGAATTAATGGCACGCGTAAAGTCTCAACTTCGCCGTTATATCCAATTCGGTACGTATGACGGACAGAAAAAGGTAGAAATCGATGGGTTGGTTCTTGATGAAGAAGCAAAAGAAATAACCGTCGACGGAGATGTGGTAAAGTTGACGCCGATTGAATATAAAATTACAGAATTACTGATGAAAAATGCGGGGCGCGTTTTTTCCATCAATGAAATTTACGAGCGTGTCTGGAATGAAGCCGCGTATAATGCTGAAAATATAGTAGCGGTACATATACGTAAAATCCGTGAGAAAATCGAAGCAGATTCGAAAAATCCAAGATATGTAAAGGTGGTGTGGGGCGTTGGTTACAAAATCGAAAAATGACTGGGCTGTTGTTTGGTCAATCATTGGGATTGTCATAGCGGCGTTAAGTATTGGTTACTGTTTCGCCCACATCATTGAACTGGTTAGCAATGGCATGGAAAATTCGGGTAGGGCAATTGCCCAATTGACTCGACTTATTAAAGGAGGCGTTTAACTATGAATAGTAATCGATCGCCCCTTATATTGTGGACTGTACTTGCAGCGGTATTTTTAATGGCACTTATTTCTATTGTTCAGAAGGGTCCTCAATATATCGGAAAAAGTTTCGTCGAAACGGAAGACTTTAAATCCAGTATGAATAATTTTTATGAAAACATCGGTCCAACCGTTTTAAATCCGGTTAATTTAGAAGAAGCAGAAAAAAAGATTCTGGTAGCGAAATCGGAAATTGAGGAACACCGTAATCAGTACGGATCCTTGTCAGAGCAAATCGCCAATATCCAAGACCAATACGTGGATCGGATTGCAGATGCAGAAGCGGCTAAAAGTGAAAAGCTGAAATCCGCATTAATCAAGGAAAGAGACGATAAAATAGATGATATCCAACAAAACTTTGAAAGTGATGCGCATGTAGAAGCAAAAATTAGAGCTGAAAAGGCAGCTTTCCTGAATCGCTATTTGATTGAAAATCAAGAACAGAGCTTTGAAGGTTTCCCGGTTGCATACAAATTTAAAGATACCAAAACAGGAGAAACGTTCACTTCAGGCGATATCAATGCTCCTGCTGCTTATAAAAGAACTTTTAATGAAGGAAATGGATATTTTAAAGCACAGTCAATACCAGCACGGGAGAATTGGGGTTCCGTAGGTTATGTGAGAAGTGAAATTGAAATGGACTGGGACGACATGTTATCAATCAGCAATACTGTGCGGGCATTTGAAGGTGAAGTTATCGTTCCGAAAGTTGCTTTGAAAGATGGATTACTCAGTCATGAAGTAAAACGATATAACCAGGACAGATATTTTTCGTTTGTTCTGTGGTTAGTAGGAGCACTTGCATTAGTTGTGTTGTTCACAAAACTACAATTTAAAAAGGAATGGGTAACTCAAAATCACTTAGTCGTGAAATATGATCAACTCAAAATTGATATGAAAGTAATGCTATTAGGTATTTCTGTTTTCGCACTATACGTTGCATTAACTGCCATGTCACACAGGTTCTCCTATATCATTTTTGTGAACAGCATGGAGGCATGGATAACAATCGTGATACAGTTTGCATTTCTTGTTCTGTTCTTGTTGGTAACCGTGTTTCAAATCGTTAATGGAATAATAAGATTGGAACATGAAGGGGTACTTGTACAGGACATCGCAGACAGTTACACAGTGAAATTCCTTGGAGCTTTTAAAGAGATGTTTTTGAAAAAGTCAATTGGCGTTCAGACATTCATTTTACTCATCGGCTTTTTCCTTGCTGGAATTGGTTTCGCAGTCGTTTTAATGATGCCTCCATCTTTGATTCTCTACATTCCTGCTGTTCTTTTTCTAGGCTTGCCGGCACTTTATATGTTGGTGATACGTTCGGCTTATTTGAACCGAATTATCTTGGCTACGGAAGAAATGGCGAACGGTCGTCTTCATGAGGAAATTAAGGTCGAAGGGAAGTCACCTCTTGCCGAACACGCGAAGAATTTGAATAGCTTGCGTGAAGGTGTCCATGTATCAATGACTGAACAGGCGAAGAGCGAACGGCTAAAAACGGAACTGATTACAAATGTCAGCCACGACCTTCGAACACCATTGACCTCAATTATTACGTACACAGACCTGTTGAAAAAGGAAGATATCACTGCTGAAGAACGTACAAAATATGTAGATATTTTAGATAAAAAGTCTCAGCGATTGAAGACATTGATCGAGGATCTATTCGAAGTGTCAAAAATGGCGAGCGGCAATTTGGAGCTGCATAAGCAACGTGCCGATTTGACGCAATTACTCCAACAAGCACTTGCAGAGCACGAAGAGGAAATTGCGAAATCAGGACTTGACTTCAGGGTGAACTTTCCAGCGTCTGCGCTCGTTGCTTATGTGGACGGAAAAAGATGGTGGCGTGTACTGGATAATTTAATTGTCAATGCTATCAAATACACAATGCCCGGCACCCGTGTTTATATTACGCTACGAAAAGTGGGCGATAATGCTGAATTCGTCGTGAAAAATGTGACGAAGTATGAGCTAGGTGAAAACACAGATGAACTGTTTGAACGTTTTAAGCGAGCAGATACATCACGGCATACGGATGGTTCTGGACTTGGTCTTGCGATTGCACAATCCATCGTCGATTTGCATAATGGGAATATGAAGATCGAAGTCGATGGGGATTTATTCAAAGTAACGGTTGTCGTGGCGGGCGTTTAATAAATATATAATACAAAAAGCTGTACGCAATGCCCTTATAGAAGGGGGAATGCGTACAGCTTTATTCTTTTTGACCGTATATTCCAAGATAGTTTTTCCGTGAAATGATATCAACCTTCCTACCTTCTTTTTCATACGTCGTCATTGTTCCCGTTTGATCAACTTTTTTCCATCCGCTCAATCGGATAATTAACTTGTAGCGAATAGGCAAGCCATGTTCTTCGGATGCTGGTTTCCAAGTGTAACTCTCAAAGCTTTTTTCACTTGAGACTTTCTGAATTTTTGCCTGGTCGGGGACGGGGAACCCTTCAGAATAAAGAGCCTCCTCAAATGTTTGTCCATAGTAAAATAAGAGCGCAATGAGGAATGCCATGAAAGTAACTAGCAGGTAGCGTATTTTGAATGGTTGCTTTTCATCCAACTCGTTCACCCTTTCAATAGAAGTAAATGACATAGATGCCGACAATCAGGACTCCAATATCCGCGAACATGTGAATTGTCCAAGAGGGTAAAATTGTTCCACTTTTTTCATTGGCAAGCTGAAAAATAATTCCGCCGATCCAAAGCCCCGAAACGGCTAGCACGAGGAGGGGAAGGCTGAACCATGGAAGAAAAATCGTGATATGGTAGACCGCGAAAAGGAAAGAGGGTAAAACATATCGAACCTGTGACTTTCCGATAAGATTCGGCAACAGACCGCGGAAGAAAAACTCCTCCAGTATCGAATTACCGAGTAGGATGTATAAGGCGATGAACGGAAAAGTTAGAGTCGTTATACCCGCCTTAGAAAGGTCAACGATTAGCGCATCAATATCTATGAATGGCTGTAAAATAATGAAAGCCACAAGGATAATCCCTGTAATTGCAACTCCGGAACCGATTGCAATTTTCATGCTCTTTTGATCGGTTAGACGCAGGCGTAAGAATGGGAATCCTGACTTTCGGAATAAAATGACCGGGATAAATAGGAAAAGCATCGCTTTCGCCACCGTTTTCCATAAGTATGCAACCTCTAAAGATTGTTCGATCCACAGAAGGAAAACGATGCTAATTACTGATAAACTAAGTCCTCTTTTCATAGCATGAACCCCCGATCGCTGATTCAGTATTGGACGACCGCTCTATGTATTAAGTTTCATTCAGGAAAATTAAAGAAAGAGGGCGCCTTTAAAAGCGCCCTCTGAAATCAGATATGTTTCCATACTAGTGATTGCTTATTGGTGCCTGACAAGGGCTCCTAATAAATGAAGCTAGCACCAATAATAATTAACAGGATGAAAAGAACAACAATCAGTGCGAATGAATTCCCTGCGAATCCACCTTCGTATCCACCAGATTGACCCATTTTTAACACTCCTTTCGTCAAAGCTCTAATCTAGCTTATGTGGGAATTACGAGACTGTAAGGGCAAACGCCTCTTAATCCAATCAGGAAAAGTTTATAGGTAATCATTTAGAGGAATAGTAATGGAATACAGAAAAAAGAGTAGACAAATAAAAAATGGAGTTGCCATCATGCATCACTTGACGACGTCCTGCTTGCAGATTGGATTAAAGATGTTGTATCATTAAACTAAAGTGTTAGAATCAATACATTTTTCGGAAAAACGGTGGTGTCCATCAGGCATTAATTGCACCGATACCGAAGTGGAATCGCCGTTCTCCGAAT
>DYWT01000208.1 GCA_020742515.1 Sporosarcina psychrophila | reverse complement strand
CAGTTAAACAGATTTGACATAATCATACACGGATTGAAGGGCATCATCAAGTTTAGACACATCTTTCGCTCCTGCCATTGCCATATCCGGGCGACCTCCGCCTTTTCCATCGCATTGTGTTGCTACGTGATTGACGATTTTACCTGCATGATAGTTCCCGGCTTTCAAATCTTCCGTGACACCTGACACGAGCATCACCTTGCCATCCGCTGCAGCTCCCAAAACAATAACTCCTTTTGATAGCTTTTGCTTCATTTCGTCCATCATCTGACGAAGTCCATTGTTATCTTTCACATCAACACGTGCGGAAATGACTGTAATGTCGTCGATTTGCTGCGCTGAGGCCATGATATCAGCCAATTGACTGTTTCCAAGTTTAGCAGATAGTGATTCATTTTCACGTTGAAGTTCTTTCATATCTGATAACACTGATCCAATTTTCGTAACCAGGTCTTTCGGATTCGATTTTAAAAGGCTTGCAGCGTTGACGAGTACTTCCTCTTCATCTTTGAATGAACGGTATGCCTGCTGACCAGTAAGTGCTTCAATGCGTCGTGTACCTGCGCCAATTCCACTTTCAGAAACAAGTTTGAATAAACCAATGACAGACGTTGAATCGACGTGACACCCTCCACAAAGCTCCAAAGAGTAATCTCCTACTGAAACGACACGAACTACTTTGCCATATTTTTCGCCAAAGAGCGCCATCGCACCAAGTTTTTTGGCTTCGTCGATGGGTCTTTCAGCAATAACGACAGGAATGTCTTCCCAGATCTTTTGATTGACAATCTGCTCGATTTTCTCAAGTTCTTCTTTCGTCACTTGGCCAAAATGCGAGAAGTCGAAACGCAGACGATCGGGACCAACGTATGAACCCGCCTGGTTGACGTGTACTCCGAGTACTTCTTTCAATGCTTTGTGAAGCAGATGCGTTGCTGTATGATTTCGAATGGTTAATTTCCTTGCCGCCTGATCCACTTCAGCCCGCACTGCTATCCCTTTGTTCATCTCACCCGAACGAATGATTGCCGTATGCAAGTTTTGACCATTTGGCGCTTTCTGTACGTCTTTGATATCTGCTACGAATGTTTCGCCGCTAATTGTCCCTTTGTCCGCTACTTGTCCGCCGCTTTCTGCATAGAACGGTGTGCAATCCAAGACGAACTGAATTTCGTCCCCTTCCGATGCAGTATCAACTAATGCGCCTTCTTGTAAAAGTGCCACTACTGTTGCATCACATTGCAACTGATCGTATCCGATAAATTTGCTAGGGTTATGAATTTCTCCAAGAATACCCGACTGAACGTGCATGGAGTCAACATCTTGACGAGCTGCGCGTGCACGCTTGCGCTGGCTGTCCATTTCCAAATCGAAGCCAGCTCGGTCAACCGTAACGCCTGCTTCTTCAGCAAATTCTTCTGTCAACTCAAATGGAAAGCCATAAGTATCATAGAGACGGAAGGCAATATTTCCTGGAACAACAGAAGTTCCAGTTGATTTTGCGTTGTCAATTACACCAGAAAGAATTGTCATTCCATCCGTTAATGTTTCATGGAAACGTTCTTCTTCATTTTTGATAACTTTCATAATGAACTCTTTCTTAGCAGTCACTTCAGGGTAGAAGTCTTGCATAATTTCTCCTACAACAGGCACGAGTTCGAACATGAACGGTTTGTTAATGCCGAGCTGTTTCGCAAAACGAACCGCTCTACGCAACAATCTTCTAAGTACATAGCCACGTCCTTCATTGGATGGAAGTGCGCCATCACCGATTGCAAAAGCCACTGTACGGATATGGTCTGCAATCACTTTGAATGCAGTATCTTTTTGTTCGTCTGTACCGTATCTCTCTTCGGTAAAGTTTTCAATAGCATGCATGATAGGCATGAAGAGATCCGTATCAAAGTTTGTCGGAACGTTTTGGATAACGGATGCCATCCGTTCGAGTCCCATTCCTGTATCGATATTCTTTTTCGGAAGTGGGGTATATGTATTATCCGGATTATGGTTAAATTCCGAGAATACAAGGTTCCAAATTTCTAGGTAACGTTCATTTTCCCCACCTGGATATAATTCAGGATCAGAGAAATCATCGCCGTATGTTGGTCCTCGATCGTAGAAGATTTCCGAGTTCGGACCACTCGGACCTTCCCCGATGTCCCAGAAGTTCCCTTCAAGACGGATAATACGATCTTCTGCAATCCCTACTTTGTCACGCCAGATTGCATATGCTTCTTCATCTTCTGGATGGATTGTGATGGAGAGTAGCTCTGGATCAAAACCGATCCATTTTTCATCCGTTAAAAACTCCCATGCTTGAACAATTGCTCCTTCCTTGAAGTAATCACCTATTGAGAAATTACCGAGCATTTCAAAAAATGTATGATGGCGAGCTGTTTTCCCGACATTTTCAATATCATTTGTACGGATTGACTTTTGTGCATTGACAATACGCGGATTAGTTGGAACAACACGACCATCGAAATACTTTTTCATTGTTGCAACGCCGCTGTTAATCCAAAGAAGTGATGCATCGTCGATTGGAACAAGTGGCGCAGATGGTTCAACACTGTGCCCCTGTTCCTTGAAGTAGTCCAAAAACATGTTACGTATTTGTGACGTTGTTAGTTTTTTCATTAATGAATCCTCCTTTTTAATTGAAAACGTGTAATTATGGGGGGGTGACTATATATGTTGAAATAAAGAATCCCGTTGAAGGTGCTGCGGCGCTCGGGGATGCCTCCCGCCATAAGCGAGGGTACTGAAAAAGTACCATTTCCTTCAATCCCGTTGATTTCCGTTCCGAGCGGACGCTTTCCGCGGGCACGGCTTCAGCCAATC
>DYWT01000207.1 GCA_020742515.1 Sporosarcina psychrophila | reverse complement strand
GGAAAAAAAGCTGAAAGCGTTCACGCGTTTTCAGCTTTTTTGTATACCCTTATATTGAAGAAACGGACGCGATTGTTTAATAACACTTATATTTGAAAGACTTTATTGTTATATGAATAAGTGCAGTGGATATTTCACATTTAAAATTAACCAACTTTATTGTCACTTTACAGTTTGTGTCATGTGGCAAAATAGATTTTTACTCAATATACAATTATTTACCTTATGTATAGAAGTAATATAGTCATTTAATTCTACTCTCAAAAAAACAAAGAGATACTACATAAAAACCAGTCTCTCCTTTTCGGGGTCCGAAAACTGGTGAACCGGTCATTGTATTGTGTTACCCGTTTACGAGTTCAGTTACATTGCGCTCTATAATCCGTGCATCCACTGCTGTTGCGAGTGGGGCGCCGTTCAATTCGAATATTTCTGTTGCGATGATCTCCTGCATCGCGGCCTCTACGCTTTCCGCTCCGATAAAAGGAAAATCCGATAGCTGGGCTAGTTGCTCCAGCGCGTTGTACAAGTTATCCGCTTGTACATTTTCGATTTACGGATGAGCTTGCCGTCATCTGTCAAGCCGCCGTCGAAGTAAACCTTACCAACCGCCTGTTGAAATTCAATTGTCGCTGCCATGTGATCACCTCCTATCATCCTTTTTATAGAGTAAAAGAGAGGAAAGGGATACATTTTCTTGTAAAGTTTTTAATGAATCCTGCTCACGGTATTAACAATAAGTGCATTATACCCTTCAATAACCCTGGCTGGCGTCCTAAACATGAAGATATGATGGTTGGTATGGAAATACAGAATATAGACGAATAAGTTTGAAGAAGTCCTCAGGAATGAATCTAATCTCCTAGAGGACTTTTTAATTTGCAACAAGTTTTTAAGACTATTGGGAAACTAGCATTGATTTCAAGTGCCATTCTAATATCTGCTTGGAATGGGTATGTCTGTTGATATGTATGAAATTCAATACGGCATTCTTTAGGAGTTTAAAACCATTTATTTAAATAGGTATATATTACTAAAAATAAGGATTTTATGTTACTGTAGACTTATGCTGGTTAATTAATTGCGAATTTCCACCAACCCAACTGACTAGTAAGGATGATTAATTAATGGGGAGGGATGATTAGGTAGGCGAAAGGTAGTGTTGTTGCCGATATATCAAATTTATTTCGTTCCTGGGCTACTTAAGAACTATCAATCGATTGCATAGGATAGGAATGAAATTAGTTAGATAGTAGAAATGTGAAAAGAAAAACGGAGGGAAACTGAATTGAAGACAAATATCCTCAAAAGAGACATTTATAGTTATGACTTTGAGAAGCTAATAAAAGTCGCTATTATAGATGATCCGCATCTCTTTTATGAAGCTTTAGGAGACTTACATGAAACAACCACATCCCTTGAAATTATAGCGGTAACAAAAGACATAAATGAGCTAATAACTTTCTACTCATATTTTCTTTCAGACGCAATAGATATAGTGTTGATGGATTTAGGGAGTAGCCCGCAAGAAAGCATCGATTTTATAGAAAACTTTATAATAAAATATCCCACAGTAAAAGTAATTGTCTTAACTGATCATGACGAACAATCCTATGTCCTTCAATCATTTCGAGTTGGTGTTAGCGGATACTTGCTAAAAGGAATGCCCGTGTCTTCAATTATCGAAGTCGTGCAACTTGTTGCGAATGGCGGTATATTTATTGATCCAAAGGTTACACGTTACATGATAGACGAATATGTAAATTTAATTGACCGAAAAGACAAAGGACGATTTAAACAAGAAAAAATTTGTTTACCTTTACATCTGCTTACAAAACGTGAATGTGAAGTATTACAATTGCTAGCGGAAGCTAAAACGAATAGTGAGGTTGCACAATCACTCTCCATATCAGAAAAAACAGTAAAAAATCATGTGATAAGTATCTTCAGAAAGCTGAATGTGGAAACTCGAACAGCCGCAGTTGTAACAGCGGTTAAAAATGGATGGGTGGAAATTTGATGTTTCGCTTTTGATTGGATTCTGAGATATGTAGAGTAAATAAACACAAAAGATCTGTCGATAGCCGGCAGATCTTTTGTGTTTTTTATTATTAAAATGCTGAATCCTTCATTACCCTTAAGAACTCATTTAACTTTATCCGCGCCTCGGGGCTAAGCGTTTTAACAGTTGCGATAAGTTGGATAAGATCCTCGGGCATATTTTCAAATTCTGATGAGAAAAAAGTTGAAAGATCTGTACCGAGTGCGCTTAAAATTCTTTCTAACATGTCTATGTCGGGGATAGCACGACTATTTTCAAACCGACCAGGGAAAGTGTCCAACGAAACTAATGGAGTGTTCAATCACCTCCGCAAAGTGTCCAACAAACGAGGAATTCTCCATAGATAAACTTTTCAACATCCACATCGTAATCCATAAAGGTGTGGCTAAATAATGAGTTTGCGCAAGATACCTGAAAAATAGCTAGGAAAATTCAAGATTTTTTTCTGTTTGGTTGTTTGAATAGCAATATGGAGGGCTTGCATAGTCAATTGCTCGAACAGTCCACCTTTTTCTTCATAGACACTGAACTGGACCGTATTGCAAAAGGAGCAGATGCAGGGAAAAATGGTGTGTTCTCTTGGTTTGAGAAGAGGTTATCTGAATTAAAAGTTAAGAAAAAGTGGCATAATACAAGCAAAGTATTTCAAAAACATAAGAATGAATATGATTATTTAAATATCATTGCAGGATTGTTTCTCGCTCCAGTTGCTCTCCATGACACAACGAAAAACCAGCATTTCTTTGAAAGAAGAAAATGGTGGTTTTTCTATTCACCCACCACAACATTTCTCATACTTCATCCCGCTTCCGCCAGAACAAAATTCATTGTGATAATTTTTTCGTTATTTTTTCAGAAAGCGGAGTAAATAAGGCTGTTCCATTCTGATGAAACATCTGGTTTATATACTAGGATCCTCCATATCAGAGTTGCTCTATTACTATTGGCTCCAGTTGGTCCACGAAATCACGTTACATTTAAAACATTTAAATAGAAATAAAGAAAGAGCGACTCCTTATGATTCTGAAATATGTATTGAAAGTTTATAAAGAGTACTGTGTATTTTTTAAAATGAAAATAGTGAACAACTAATAGAATATTATAATTAGCTTGACTATTTTAAATACGCAGATATATAATACTAAATAATATGACGTCGTATGATGTTATAAAAAATGAAGGGCGGAGATTTTCAGATGAAACAAGCACAAGCTACACCTACATTGGAAGTAGAAGGCGCAGTAAATACACATAATAAGACAGGAGAGGTTCAAATGAAGTCAAAACATGCAACTCAAATAAAGGAAGTTTTGAATGCGGTGAATAATAGGGATATCAAAAATGTATTTTTTGTGGCATGCGGTGGCTCGATGGCTTCTTTATCAGTTGGTGAGTATTTCATTAATAAAGAGATTGAAGTACCGAGTTTTGTTTATACAGCGAACGAGTTCATTCATCGCAATCCCAAGATGGTAGGTAAAAATAGTTTAGTAATATTAAGATCCCACTCGGGTACAACGCCTGAAACGGTTAAAGCAGCAAGCTTTGCTGCAGAAAAAGGAGCGCTAACTGTAGCCATTTCAATGGATGAAGAATCTCCGCTTTGTCAGTCATCCGAGTACACTGTCCATTACAATTATAAAGACGGGTCAGATGCTATAGACGGTGAAGTTGGGATGTTTTATACTCTGATTTTTGAACTTTTAAATGTATTATCTCCAAATGAGAAATTTAGTCGGGTTGTAAAACAATTGCCGAACTTAGGGAAATTGATCGAAACGAATACGCAGTTGTTTTCTGAAGCTGCGAACGAATTTGGTAAAAAGTACAAACGTGAGAGCATAATCTATACCATGGCAAGTGGAGCATATATTCACCAGGCATACTCTTTTACAAGTTGTTTACTAATGGAAATGTTGTGGATCCACTCCAATGCCATTCACTCGGGAGAATTCTTCCATGGTCCATTTGAAATTACGGATTACGATGTTCCTTTTTTAGTTATTAAAGGAGATGGAGCAAGTCGTCCTCTAGACGAAAGAGCGATTGATTTTGCAGAAAAGTTCAGTGATAAGGTCGAAGTGGTTGATATTGCAAAACTGAATTATGATGGCATCGATGAAGACTTGAGAGAATATTTTGGATCTGCTTTAGCGGGATCCGTTTTAAGACTTTATGCGGACGGGCTTGCAGAGCATACAGGTCACCCATTGTCTGTGAGAAGATATATGTGGAAGATGGATTACTGATATCTCGTTAATGTGAGTCTATTTAATAAGTTGCAGATTGTATAATTAAGAGAGACAGCAATAAAGACATGTCATGATACACTCAATTTATAAGCTGTGAAAGTTGATAAGGGGAGTGTATCAGACATAAACTTCAGCATTTTCACTTGTTTTTAGAATGTTGGAATTTAAAAATGACCGAGAGGAGCTTTTTAAGTGAAAAAAACACTTATACTTTCATTTTTTTTACTTATTACAATTACAATTCTAACAGCATGTAATTCCGACGAAGATAGTGCTAGTGATAATGGAGAAGAAAAAGTGGAAATTAATTTTTTCCATAGATGGCCAAATGAACCGAGAAAGTCATTTTATGATGAAAAGATTAAAGAATATACAGAGGCGAATCCGAATGTAAAAATTAACGTTGACTCTGTATTAAATGACTCATATAAAGAAAAGATCAAGGTTTTAATTTCAAGTGATAATTTACCCGATATATTCTCGGCATGGTCAGATTCATTTGCAGAGAACTTGGTTTCCTCTGACAAAATTATGTCACTAAATGATGTAATTAGTGGTGATGAAGAATGGTCATCAAAGATTTTTGAATCTCAGTTTAGTGGATTCACATTTGATGATACAACTTATGGTGTCCCTTTTACAGTTGATGGAAAAGCGTTTTTCTATAATAAAGAAATATTTGAGAAAAATAACATAAGTGCTCCTAAAACGTACGATGAGTTTATTGCAGTTTTGGATGAATTACAGGCTGCTGGATATAAAGAACCTATTGTAGAAGGGCTAACCAATACCTGGACTATCTCTCATTACCTAGGTAGTATCTTCCAAAGAATTTTGGATCCAGCGGTAATAGCAAATGATTACAACCAAAAAACTGGGGAGTTTACAGATGAGGGGTACATTAAAGGTCTTGAATTATTCAAAGAATTAACTTCTTATATGGGGGATGTCTCCACGGCAATTGATCATGAGGCCGCTCGAAATATGTTTGGGAATGGCGAAACCCCAATCCTATATATGCAATTTGCTGAAATTAAAAAGATAGAAGAGGTTAGTGATGTGAACATGGGCTTTTTTGACTTCCCAACAATCCAAGGTGGAAAAGGGAATCCAACTGCTTTAACTGGAGCCCCTGAAGGATGGATGGTAAGTAAAAGTGCACCAAAAGAAACAATTGATTTTTTAAAGTTTTTAACCTCTGAAGAGACGGCTTTTGATTTCACAAAAAAAGATGGTCAACTAAATGCTATTCAAGGAGCAGTAACAGCAGAAAATGTTAATGGAACAAGTCTAGAGGCATATGATTTAATCATAAATGCATCTTCAACTGCACCTTGGTTTGATAATGCAGTAAATATTAATATAGCAGATATCTTTATGCGCGGAGGCCAAGAGTTGGCTACTGGACAAACAACTCCAGCAGACATTTTAAAAGAAGTTCAAAAAGAAGCGAAAAGACTAAGAAAGTGATCATTTAAGGCTGTATAAGTCCTAGTGTTCATTGAATATTAGGGCTTATAAAATTGGAAGAAGGTGTATATATGGTTTTTGGGAAAAAACGAGTTATGCCGATATTGTTCATACTACCAAGCCTTTTGTTTTTAGGAGCGTTTATTTACTTTCCTCTTTTTCAAAATTTTTATAACAGTTTTTTTGACTTTAGTGTGTTTTCTCAAACCAAAGAATATATCGGATTATCCGCATTTGAAAATTTATTTCAGGACAAAGTAGTTTTAATAGCGCTATTAAATAATATAAAATACGCTGTTATCTCTATGGTATTTCAAGTTCTATTTGCATTAATCCTTGCTACGATTTTAGAAGATAAGTTATTCAGAAGAGTAGCGCCGTTTCTTCGAGTAATCTATTTTATACCAGTAATGATTTCAATTTCGGTAATCGCCTTATTGTTTGGTTTTGTTTACAATCCCCAAATGGGATTATTAAATAGTTTATTGGAGTTAATTGGACTTGAAAACCTAGCTATGCCTTGGTTGGGAAATGCAACATCATCAATCTACGCGGTTATTGCAATGTCCCAGTGGCAAAGTATTGGTTTTATTACGATGTTGTTTATCGTTGCAATTCAAAAAATCCCCAAAGATTTATATGAAGCTGCTGATATAGATGGTGCAGGAAAGATAAGAAAGTTCATCAGTATAACGATTCCTCAAGTTAAAGAAACTATGTTCGTGAACATTCTTATTACAATGACAGGAGCCATGTTAGTTTTCAATGAACCGTATATCTTAACCGGTGGAGGCCCGGGTTATAGTTCAATGACGCTTTCTGTACTTATGTATCAACAAGGGTTTGTTAAAGATAATATGGGCTATGCTTCTGCTGTAGCAACATTAATCTTCGTATTAACTGCCATTTTAGCACTGATTCAAATTAAGGTTTCCAAAACAGGAAAGGATGAGTAGCTTGATAAAAATAAATACAAATGGAAAAGTTATCGAACAGAATGGAATGACTAGGATGTATAAAACTTTACTTAAATCAAATATACATACTAAGATTTCCAAAAATCTAGTTCTACTAGGATTACTTTTATTTGCATTTATCATTCTTTATCCACTGTTTTGGATGGTGATTTCTTCATTAAAGAGTTATAAAGAAATTTACAGTAATGTTTGGGGACTTCCATCAATATGGCATTTTGAAAACTATTCAACCGCTTGGTCTATGGGGATATCTAGCTACTTTATTAATAGTTTAATTGTTACTCTAGCTACAATAATATTAGTGGTTTTGATTGGATCTATGGCAGCGTTTACTTTATCAAGATACAAATCCAAATGGATTGATGTTTCTTTAATTTTTATCATTGGGGGTATAATGATGAATCCGCAGGTCGCATTAATCCCATTGTTTGAGATGTTATCTTGGATGAACTTAGTTAATACAAGATGGGCATTAATATTAACGTATGTGGCCTATAGATTACCCTTAACTATTATATTAATGAGAGCTTTCTTTTTAAGCATTCCTAAAGAGCTAGAAGAGTCGGCAATTATTGATGGGTGTAGTGAATTTGGAATATATAAAAAAATATATCTTCCCTTATCGATACCCATCTTAATGACAGCTGTAGTTTTGACTGCCTATTCTGCCTGGAACGAGTTTTTATTTGCGACAGTCTTTATCGACTCAGACGCCTTGAAAACAATACCTTCAGGTTTAATGAATTTCAGAGATGCGCTTGTTACTGATTGGGGTGTGTTACTTGCAGGAATGGTAATAGCATCGATACCTATGGTGATTTTACTTGTTTTCTTACAAAAGTATTTAGTCAGAGGATTGTCAGAGGGCTCCGTAAAAGGATAAAAGGGGGAAATGATATGAATTTAATAGCTATTGGGGATAATGTCGTGGATTGTTATTTGGATCAAAAAAAATATTATCCCGGGGGGAATTGCGTTAATGTAGCCGTAAATAGCAAAAGAAATGGAGCCGTAAATGTAGCTTACATTGGAATATTTGGTACTGACGAAAAGGCAGAACACATTCAATATGCACTAAATGAGGAATCTGTGGATTTTAAATTATCTCGGACAGCAATGGGAACGAGCGGTCAACCCCAAGTATCATTGACTGCAAATGGTGACAGAATTTTTGTAGGGGGGGCTAAAAATACTGTACAACATAAATTTAAGTTACAACTCATTAAGGAAGACTTAGATTATATTTCTAGCTTCGATATATGCCATATTAGTTGTTATTCTTCCATGGAAAGCGAGCTAGATAAAATCAACAATGTGGTTGATATATCCTATGATTTTTCAAATAGATTAGAAATTGATTATATAGCGTCAATAGCAAAGTCTATAAAATATGCTTTCTTTTCCGCTGCAGAGTTATCAGAAAGTGAATTGAACCTATTCATGGAACAGTTAAAAATATTTAACTTTGAACTAATAGCGTTAACTAGAGGCGGTTTACCTGCTATATTTATATGTAAAGGAGAAATATTTAATCAAAAACTAAACCCA
>DYWT01000206.1 GCA_020742515.1 Sporosarcina psychrophila | reverse complement strand
CGTGGTAGCCGGAGCGATAAGACTGAAAGTGCTCTCCTTTCCGGCTTATCGCGGGAGGCATCCACAAAGCGTCGAAGCGGTATTAGTGGGATTTCTAATTCATTCCTCATGTATTGGGCTATTCGTTGATCACATTCAATCGATTTATGACACTCCAGGTTGTAGGTCCCATTCCCAAAAACGAAATGCGCTTTCTCAAAGACTATCCACAAAGCGTCGAAGCGGTATTAGCATAATTTCTTATTCATCCCTCATGTATTGGGACATTCTTTGATCACATTCGATCTATTTATGGTACTCCAGGTTGTAGGTCTCATGCCCGAGAACGAAATGCGCTTTCTCACATAGAGACCATCCAGCGAAGACGCGTCTTCGTGGTAGCCGAAGCGGTATTAGTATGAATTCTACTTAATTGCAATCATTAGGGCTTTTGCAGTGACCTTCCAACAGCCCTTGGAAAGCACATATACCGTATTCATTTGTCCAACATATATAGTGCGCAAGCCGTCAGACAAGTATTTGAGCGTATTAATTTAATATGCTACACTAATCGCATCCAGTTAGTGGATAGAGGAGGGTGCTTTTTGAAAAAGGAGTTTGTCGTAATCGGTTTAGGACGTTTCGGCGGTAGCATCGTAAAGGAACTGATTGAACTTGATGCTGATGTAATGGCCATCGATGTTTCACCTGAAAGAGTAGATGAGTATGCCCAAATTGCAACGCAGGCGGTAGCAGCTGATACAACCGATGAGTCGGTCCTTCGCTCACTTGGCATCCGTAATTTTGAGCATGTTATTGTTGCAATTGGTGAAAATATACAGGCAAGTATATTAACGACACTTATGTTGAAAGAAATAGGTGTTAAAAAAATCACGGTGAAGGCACAAAATGATTACCATGAAAAAGTTTTACGTAAAATTGGAGCTGACCAAGTTGTTCACCCCGAACGCGACATGGGAATCAGAATTGCGAACAATATGGTATCGAATAATATACTGGATTATCTTGAATTGTCGGATGAGTATTCCATCGCGGAAATAAAGGCGAATGATAAACTAGTGGGATCTACATTAATAGATCTTGATATCAGGGCTAAATATGGTGTTAATATTGTCGCCATAAAACGTGGGAAGCATATCCTGGTCTCTCCTCAAGCGATTGAAAAAATCAGGCTGGAAGATATCTTAATCGTCATTGGTTCGGATGAAGAAATTCATAAGTTTGAAAAAAAGGCCTTGCATTAATAATTGCAAGAATCTAAAAACCCCGTAGACGCTTTTAGGCGCTACGGGGTTTTTAAATCATTGCGGTCTCTTAATTTATACTTCCATAATAACAGGAAGTACCATTGGCTTACGCTTTGTTTTATCGTATAAGTAAGGTCCTAGAACATCAATGATTTCACTTTTCAGTGCATCAAAATCGGCTGGGGAGCTTGCAAGCTTCCGTTGCATCTGTTTCGATAACATCTGCTGTGCTTCATGAATCATTGCACCAGATTCACGCATATAAACAAATCCGCGGGAAATGATATCAGGTCCTGAAACGACACGATTTCGTTTCAGATCCACTGTTGCAACAACAATTACAAGGCCATCTTCTGAAAGAATTCTTCGATCGCGTAGAACTACACTGCCGATATCTCCGATTCCGCTTCCGTCAATATAGACATCACCAGAAGGAATGCGACCTGCAAGATGCGCTTCATCTTGTGTAAGGGCGAGTACATCACCATTCCCCATAACGAACGTGTTCTCGCGGGGAATGTCACAAGAGACGGCTAGGTCTGTATGCATTTTTAACATCCGGTATTCACCGTGGATCGGCATGAAGAATTTAGGCTTGATCAATCTAAGCATCAATTTCTGCTCTTCCTGTGAACCGTGTCCGGAAGTGTGTATATTATTTAATGTACCATGCAGTACATCAGCACCGGCACGGAATAAAGCATTAATTGTTTTATTGATACTGAGTGTGTTTCCTGGAATTGGAGAAGATGAAAATATTACCGTATCACCAGGATGTATTTGGACTTGTCGATGCGTTCCGTTTGCAATACGAGACAGTGCTGCCATAGGCTCGCCCTGACTACCTGTGCAAAGAATCATTACTTTGTTCGCAGGAAGCTTATTCAACGATTGTGTATCAACAAATAATTCTTTTGGTGCGTCGATGTAGCCTAACTCACGTCCAATAGTAATGGCATTATCCATACTGCGTCCAAATACTGCAATTTTACGTCCAAATACCTGGGCGGATTCAATTACTTGTTGCAGTCTATGAATATTCGATGCGAATGTTGCAAATATAATACGGCCTTCAACTTTCCTGAAGATTTCATTCAAGCTGTCTCCGACCTTGCGCTCAGACATTGTGAAATTGGGAATTTCAGCGTTTGTACTGTCAGACAACAGACAGAGTACGCCGTCACTACCTATTTTCGCCATCTTCGTCAAGTTTGCCGGTTCCCCAACAGGTGTAAAGTCGAATTTGAAATCCCCTGTATGAACAATATTTCCAGAAGGTGTCTTTACAACGACTCCGAAAGCATCAGGAATACTATGTGTTGTACGGAAAAATGATACTGCGGTCTTACGGAACTTAAACACATCATCCTCACCGAATGGGATCAACTTAGTTGTACGCAGCAAACCATGCTCTTCTAACTTATTACGTAAAAGTCCAAGTGCAAGCTTTCCACCGTAAACGGGAACATTGATTTTTCGAAGCAGATAAGGAATGCCTCCAATATGATCTTCGTGGCCATGTGTGATGAATAGGCCTTTAATCTTGTCCACATTGCGTTCAAGATACGTATAATCCGGTATGACATAGTCGATTCCAAGTAATGCGTCATCAGGGAATTTAATACCAGCATCAATTAGAATGATTTCATCTTGGAATTGTATACCATAAGTGTTTTTACCGATTTCACCTAGTCCGCCTAAAGCGAAAACGGCAGTTTCATTATTTTTAATAGATTTCATATTTAAACCTCTTCAAGCTCGAAATGGGGTGCAGCCTGTTCGTATTCAAGATGAATACCTTCAAGACGTTGGACATATTCGATATTATAAGCACGATCTTTCAACTTGGCACGGACTGACCTTTCCGAGTCCGCTTCGACGTAAATGCTTTTTGTATTTTCACGGACTGGTACCTGAAGCAAGTTCTCTTGATAATAAACTTTATAAATCATCGTTTGCTCTCCTTTTTACGTTCGATTGAACTGATTCTCTTTATATTAGCATGACACTTCTTTAAAATAAAGAAAAGCCCACCAATTTGATGGCAGGCTAACAGTTCAAGCAATAGTTTTTTTTCCGAGTATGCCATTTAGCCGTTTCAACAATTTACGTTTTAGGCGTTTGTACATGGCTATATCACTCCTCAAAATCATTATAACAGTTTCTGAATAATCTGTCAAGTGGGATTTTCAGCGAAGCTGAAAGATCCTACCGTCCAGCTTAAAGGTCCTATCACGGTGTCCAGTAACGATTAAAAGATTTTTCTATATTGACCTCAGAAACTACTATAACTTCAATCACGTTCAAATGGGGTCGCACCCGGGATATCTTTATAAGGTTTATTTTTATCGATATGATCGAAGAACATTACCCCGTTCAAATGATCGAGCTCGTGTTGAAAAGCAATGGCGGCAAGCCCTTTCAATCTTTTTTTGAATTCATTACCTTCGGTGTCGTATGCTTTAATAGTAATGCGTGCATAACGCGGAACGTAACCTTCTACATCGCGATCTACAGAAAGGCAGCCTTCACCGGCCGCTAGATAGGTTTTTTCTACAGAATGACTAATGATTTTTGGGTTAATAGCGATAAAACTAATCGCTTCGTTATCTTCACTTTCAATATGAAGGGCAAACACTCTTTTTGATATGTTCAGTTGGGGTGCTGCCAGTCCGATACCCGGGCGGAGGCCAAACTCTAAACTAAGGTCAGGGTCTTGGCTATTTATAACGTACTCCATTAAATCTTCGCTAAGCTCCCGGTCGGCCGCGGATAGTGGGAATTTCATTTCTTCCGCGCGTATGCGGAGGGCAGGGTGTCCTTCACGGACAATATGTTCCATTAAAATCATCGTACAAACTTCCTTTCGGTTTAACTATATTCACTAGTATAATCGAATGTGAAAATGGGTGAAAGAAATTAAGCGCGAACTTGAACTTTGAATTGCAAAAGGCTATAGTTTATATGGAAATTGGAGGCGGATAATTTTGAAGAAATCTATAGTGGGGCTTGTGTTAGCGGTATCGTTGGTGCTTTCCGGATGCAACTTCGAATCGTCAATCGAAAAACAGCTATCCAATGCCATGACCGAAATGAATAGTGCTGAAAAAGAATACCGGAATGCGCAGACTGAACTGACTGAGCTTGAAAAATCCGAACAGAAATTATTCAATGAGACAATGGAACTGACAAAAGAGCAACGGGATGAGTTGGAAACAAAAGTAACTGAACTTGAAGGATCGCTGGAACAACGCCTTACTCATCTTGAAGAGGAAGAGGAATCCATAAGCAGGGCAAGAGATTCCGCAGACGAACTTGATGCAATTATTAAACAAGCGGATGAAAATGACAAGAAGAGCATCGAAACTCTAAAAACGGCAACTACTAACCGGTATGAGCTCCATGCGGTCTTTGTCGCTGAATATAAAAAGCTTATAGCTGAACAAAAAGAACTATACGAAATGCTGGTCTCTGAGGAAACTGGGCTGACAGACTTAAAGAATAAGGTTAGCGAAGTAAATGCACAGAACGAATTAGTCCAATCAGCAATTACTGCTTATAATGATGCAACTGCCAAGATGAATGTTTTGAAAGACGATGTTTTTACCAGTTTACAGAAAGAAAAATAAGCAATGACAGGGCTGGGGAGTGAATCCTCTGCCTTTTTTTATAAATTAATATAGTGAAAATTTGATATTCTATTATAATACAGATGTTGTATTGTGCTAGTACAGTATTGTGTAAACTGCCAATTCCGAAAGCCATAAACTACTATAAGGCATGCGATTACGATGTTTGACCATTGAGTTCTGATTGGATATACTAACAAGGGAGTAGATTGTACTAATCAATACACCAAAGGTTCATAATACAGTTATAAAGGAGAGTTGCCGAAATGGCTGCAAAAAAAGACAAGCAGTTCGATCCGGTGGAAACACTTCACGCGATTGAAGAAAAGTTTGAAATGTTCCAGATCTTGAACGAAGAAGGCGAAATTGTCAATAAGGATGCAGATCCGATGTTATCCGACGAAGAGCTGATCGAATTGATGACGCGCATGGTATATACACGTATTTTGGACCAACGTTCAATTTCATTGAACCGTCAAGGTCGTTTAGGATTCTACGCGCCGACAGCAGGGCAGGAAGCTTCACAACTTGCTTCTCAGTTTGCACTTGAGAAAGAGGACTTTATCCTTCCAGGATACCGTGATGTACCACAAATGTTATTCCATGGTTTGCCACTATCGACAGCATTTCTATGGTCACGCGGACACTACCAAGGGGGCGCAATTCCTGAAGGCGTCAATGTATTCCCGCCGCAAATCATTATTGGTGCACAATATATTCAAGCAGCCGGCATTGCACTAGGTTTCCAAAAACGCGGAACTAAAGCAGTTGCCATGACATATACAGGCGATGGCGGAACATCGCAAGGGGATTTCTATGAAGGCATCAACTTTGCAGGAGCATATCGTTCTCCGGCAATCTTCATTGTACAAAACAACCAATACGCGATTTCAACTCCACGTGAAATGCAAACAGCGGCAAAAACACTTGCACAAAAAGGGATTGCAGCAGGTATCCCGAGCATTCTCGTCGACGGGATGGATCCACTTGCAGTGTATGCGGTTACACGCGACGCTCGTGAACGCGCAATCAATGGCGATGGACCTACACTAATCGAGGCGCTTTGCTACCGCTACGGGCCACATACGATGGCAGGAGATGATCCGACACGTTACCGTACATCTGAGACGGACAGTGAGTGGGAAAAACGCGATCCTTTGATTCGTTTCCGTACATACCTCGAAGCGAAAGGTATTTGGAATGAAGAAAAAGAAAATGAAGTAATTGAACGCGCGAAAGAAGAAATCAAAGAGGCCATCAAATTGGCAGATGCAGCTCCTAAACAAAAAGTGAGCGATTTCATCAACATCATGTATAAAGGTGAATTGCCATATAACTTGCAAGAGCAGCTAGACATTTACACAGAGAAGGAGTCGAAGTAACCGATGGCACAAATGACGATGATTCAAGCAATAACTGATGCTCTACGTACGGAGCTGAAAAATGATGAAAACGTCCTCGTCTTCGGTGAAGACGTTGGGAATAACGGCGGAGTATTCCGCGCAACAGAAGGATTGCAAAAAGAGTTTGGCGAAGAACGTGTATTCGATACGCCGCTTGCGGAATCCGGCATCGGCGGACTCGCAATCGGATTATCCTTTACGGGATTCCGTCCAGTAATGGAAATTCAGTTCTTCGGTTTCTTATATGAAGTGATTGACTCCGTAAGTGGTCAACTTGCACGTATGAATTACCGGAGTGCGGGTCGTTTTAATGCACCGGTCACAATCCGTTCGCCATTTGGCGGAGGCGTTGCAACACCTGAGATGCATGCGGACAGCCTTGAAGGTATTGTTGCTTCACAACCTGGTTTGAAAGTAGTTATTCCTTCAACTCCATATGACGCGAAAGGGCTTCTAATTTCAGCAATCCGTGATGAAAACCCGGTCATCTTCCTTGAGCATATGAAACTATACCGTTCATTCAGACAAGACGTTCCTGAGGAAGAGTATACGATTCCTCTAGGAAAAGCAGATGTGAAACGTGAAGGGAAAGATCTTTCAATCATCACATATGGCGCAATGGTCCATGAAAGTTTGAAAGCTGCCGAAGAGCTTGAAAAAGAAGGTTTTTCTGTGGAAGTCATCGATTTACGCACTATTCAGCCGATTGATATTGAAACAATCATTGCATCTGTTGAAAAGACAAACCGAGCAATTGTCGTGCAAGAAGCACAGAAACAAGCAGGAATCGCTGCGAATATCGTTGCTGAAATTACAGAACGTGCAATCCTTAGTCTTGAAGCACCGGTTCTACGTGTAACGGCACCGGATACTGTGTATCCATTTGCACAAGGTGAAAATGCATGGCTTCCGAATGCAAAGGATATTATTGAAACAGCTAAAAAGGTATTAACGTTCTAAGAAAGTCGTTGTGTAATTTAAAGGTCTGTATAAGTTGATGTATTAAATCCGGTATATAAACTGAGCGAAATCGCATTAACAGGTAGCCTCCCTCAGTAACGGGTTCAATGGCGTTCTTTATTTCAACATATATAGCAAGATTATCCGGATGAATGTAAGTTTTAATTAAGAAAGGGTGAATCGCGTGGCATATGAATTCCGTTTACCAGATATCGGAGAGGGAATACATGAAGGTGAAGTCGTAAAGTGGTTTGTTGCTAAAGGCGATAAAATCAATGAAGATGACACACTTCTTGAAATCCAGAACGATAAAGCAGTTGTGGAAATTCCATCACCGGTTTCGGGTACTGTAGAAGAGATACTCGTTTCCGAAGGCACGGTTGCAATCGTAGGGGATGTACTAATCCGCTTTGATGCACCTGGTTATGAAAATGTGAAGTCTGAAGAAGACGACAATGCTGAAACTGAAGCACAAGTTCAAGCGACTGCAGAAGCAGGTCAGCCAATAGAAAAAGAAGAGACGTCTAAAGAACAACCAGCAGCAAGTGCAACACCGACTGCTGCCGCTTCAGCACAAACAGACGTCGATCCGAATCGCCGCATTATCGCAATGCCTTCCGTACGTAAATTTGCGCGTGAGCAAGGCGTCGAAATTCAGCAAGTTGCTGGATCAGGAAAAAACGGCCGAATTTTGAAAGAAGATATTGAGTCATTCAAAAATGGCGGCCAAACACAGGATACAGTTTCAGCTTCAGCAGAACAAGATTCTCAAGTTGAAAGCAACACACAAGAAACTTCTGCGCAGGCATCAGTTCATCTTGAAGGGGATTTCCCTGAAACACGTGAAAAAATGTCTGGTATTAGAAAAGCAATTGCAAAAGCAATGGTCAATTCAAAACATACCGCTCCGCACGTTACACTACTTGACGAAGTGGATGTTACTGAACTGGTTGCCCATCGCAAAAAGTTCAAAGATATTGCTGCAGAAAAAGATATCAAACTTACGTATTTGCCTTATGTCGTAAAAGCACTCGTCTCAACACTGCGTGAATTCCCGGAATTCAACAGATCGCTTGATGATGCAACACAAGAGATTGTGCAAAAGCATTATTTCAACATAGGTATCGCAGCGGACACTGACCGCGGACTCCTTGTTCCGGTTATTAAGAATGCTGATCGTAAATCAATCTTTGCAATTTCTGACGAAATCAACAGTCTTGCAGGAAAAGCACGAGACGGTAAATTAGCTCCGGCTGAAATGAAAGGTGCATCCTGTTCAATCACGAATATCGGTTCTGCAGGGGGCCAATGGTTCACACCGATCATTAACCATCCTGAAGTTGCAATTCTTGGAATCGGTCGTATTGCAGAAAAACCAGTTGTGAAAAATGGTGAAATTGTAGCGGCACCTATGTTAGCATTGTCATTGGTATTCGATCACCGGATGATCGATGGAGCAACTGCACAACATGCGTTAAATCACCTTAAGAGATTGCTCGGAAATCCGGAACTTTTATTAATGGAGGCGTAAACAAATGGTAGTAGGAGACTTTCCAATCGAAGTAGATACGCTCGTCGTAGGATCCGGACCAGGAGGATATGTCGCAGCAATTCGTGCGGCACAATTGGGCCAAAAAGTAACAGTCGTTGAAAAAGGAGATATTGGCGGGGTGTGCTTGAATGTGGGATGTATCCCTTCAAAAGCACTAATCGCTGTTGGTCATCGTTACGCAAGTGCTAAAGATTCCGATTCAATGGGTATCTCAGCAACTGAAGTGAAACTTGACTTTACAAAAGCTCAAGCATTCAAAGATGGTGTAGTTAACAAATTGACTGGCGGAGTCGCAGGACTTCTTAAAGGTAATAAGATTGATTATGTACAAGGTGAAGCGTATTTCGTTGATAGCAACACAGTACGTGTGATGGACGAATCATCTGCACAGACATATAAATTTAAAAATGCAATCATTGCAACAGGGTCACGTCCGATTGAAATCCCGACGTTCAAGTTTACTAAACGTGTTATCAATTCTACGGGAGCATTGAGCCTTACAGAAGTACCAGGGAAACTTGTTGTCATCGGCGGCGGTTATATTGGTACTGAGCTAGGGTCTGCGTATGCAAATCTTGGATCAGAAGTGACGATAATTGAAGGCGGCAATGATATTCTTGCAGGCTTTGAAAAACAAATGACACAAATCGTTAAAAAAGGCTTGAAGAAAAAAGGCGTCGAAGTCATCGTTAAAGCATCTGCAAAAGGTGTTGAAGAAACGGATACTGGCGTTACGGTCACATATGAAGCGGGCGGAGAAGAGAAAAAAGTCGAAGCCGACTATGTACTTGTCACAGTAGGCCGCCGTCCGAACACAGATGAAATCGGACTAGAAGAGATGGGCATCAAGTTCCTTGAGCGCGGTCTTATCGAAGTCGACAAACAATGCCGTACTAGCATTCCGAACATTTATGCAATCGGCGATATCGTGCCAGGACTACAACTAGCACACAAAGCTTCTTATGAAGCAAAAGTTGCTGCTGAAGTAATTTCAGGTGAAAAGTCTGAAGTTGACTACTTGGCGATTCCGGCTGTCTGCTTCACGGATCCTGAACTGGCATCTGTTGGATTGAACGAACAACAGGCAAAAGATGAAGGTTATGAAACAGTTGCTGGAAAATTCCCGTTTGCTGCTAACGGGCGTGCACTTGCACTTGATGCTTCAGAAGGGTTCGTCAAGCTAGTATCACGTAAAGAAGACGGTCTCCTACTTGGGGCCCAAATTGTAGGTGAAAGTGCGTCAGATATGATAGCTGAACTTGCGCTCGCAATTGAAGCTGGAATGACGCTTGAAGATGTCGCAATGACGATTCATGCTCACCCAACATTGAGCGAAATCTCAATGGAAGCGGCTGAAGTCGCTTTGGGCACACCAATCCATATGATGACGAAATAAGTTTCTATAATATAAGATTGAAGCCGTCTATGAGGAAGAAAGCTGTCCTCGTAGACGGTTTTTTATGTTTAATCATCAATAATTTTGGCAATTGAGTAGGAATGGTTTCTGTTAAGAATCGAATTATACTATATATGTTGAGATAAAGAATCCCATTGAATCCACTTCGGCTTCTCGGTGTCCAGTTCCTGAAATAATTCAGGTCTATCGAATTGTGACAGCAACTGGCGCCAAATAAAGCCTTCGCTTAGTTTATATAGGTATTCATTTGTTCAACATATATAGTTTCAATTTGATTGATTGAAAGGATGGGGGATATTATGAAAAAACAATTAATATACATACTTGGGGCGCTCTTATTGCTCCTGACTGCTTGTTCTGAGGGTGATGTGTCAGATACTCCTGGCAAAGTCAAAGTAAATGAAAAAGCGCCAAATATAAAAATAGTAGATGAAAATGCTAGTGGGGAACCCGGAAAAGTGGACAGTGACGATGAAGTTGATAAAGCAGTTGCGGAACCATTGTATGTGCTGAACCCGGCTACCTATGCGGTGGAGCCGATTGGCGATGCAAATGCTGAAGTCGTATTGCTGACAATTGATGATGCACCAGATAAGCGAGCCCTCGATATGGCGAAGACGCTGAAGAATCTAGGTGCTCCGGCCATTTTCTTCGTTAATGGTCATTTCATAGATACAGAAGAAGAAAAAATTGTACTGAAAGAGATTCATGACTTAGGTTTTATGATCGGTAACCATACAAAAACTCATGCCAATTTAAAACAGATTTCAGAAGAACAGCAAAGTGAAGAAATCTTAACAGTAAGTGATACTGTGGAAGAAGTGACAGGGGAACGTCCTGTGTTTTTCCGAGCTCCGTTCGGTGTAAACACAGACTTCAGTAAAGCGCTTGCGAAAGAGGATGGAATGTTGCTGATGAATTGGTCATTCGGCTACGACTGGGAAAGACGATATATGGATGCTGATGCGCTTGCGGACATTATGATAAACACAGAATTTCTGCGTAATGGAGCTAATCTTCTTATGCATGACCGTGAATGGACAGCCAACGCACTAGAAAAGATTGTCATTGGTTTACGGGAGAAGGGTTATGATTTCGTTGATCCAGCAACAATCAAAGTTACGGAATAATAAGTGATGTACGTTGAAAGAATTTGAAATGGACTTCTTTCAACGTTTTTTGAAGGTTAATTAGATATGGATGAAGAAGAAGGAATAGTGGAAGTGCAGGAGGGGATTCATATGGAATGGCAAACAAGAGTAACGGATTTGCTCGCTATCGATTATCCGATCATTCAAGGAGGACTGGCTTATTTAGCTTACGCTGAACTGGCAGCGGCCGTCTCGGAAGCTGGCGGTCTTGGGCAGATCACAGCAATGAGTCTGGAATCACCGGAAGCTTTACGTGCCGAAATAAAGAAAGTGAAAGCAATGACGAACAAACCGTTTGGTGTGAACTTTGCGATCGGACAACATGGGCGTCCGTATGCTCATATGGTGGAGGCGGCACTAGAAGAAGGGGTCCGGATTATGTCAGTGACGGGCGGAAATCCTTCCCCATTTTTTAAACAGCTCGAAAATACGGACGTCACGAAGCTTGTACTTGTTGCCGCGAAAAGGCAAGCTGAGAAAGCGGAATCACTCGGAGCTGACGCCGTTTTGGTTGTTGGGCAGGAAGGTGGCGGACACTTGGGCCGTGACGATATCGGAACGATGGTGCTTATTCCGCAAGTTGTCGATGTCGTTTCAATTCCTGTTATTGCTTCAGGCGGAATCGGGGATGGCCGCGGCTGGATGGCTGCACATGCACTCGGTGCGGAAGGAATTGAAATGGGCACAAGATTTATTGCTACAAAAGAGTGTGTGCATGCCTCACAGGTTTATAAAGATTTACTCGTCGCTAGCAGCGAAACAGGTACCAGCGTCATTAAAAGGACACTGGGAGCTCCTGCGCGTGCATTGACAGGAAGATGGACAGAGAAGATACTTGGAATGGAAGCCGAAAATGCTGATTATGAAACGCTGAAAGATTTTATAAGCGGTGAAGCGAACCGACGTTTAATCCATGATGGAGATATTGAAAATGGCTATGGCTGGGCAGGTCAAGTAGCGGGCCTTATTGATGATGTGCCCACTGTTGATGAATTATTCAGACGCATGGTGAATGAGGCCGAAACAATTCGGACAAGATGGAGATTCAAAGGATAAAAGGAGCGATTATTTATGGAATATAGTTATCCAATCAGGCCTGACTGGTCGACAGCAGAAATAATTGCTGTAGCGGCATTTTATGAAGCGGTGGAAAAAGCGTATGAGTCAGGAATACCTGGAGAAGAGTTAATGGTCGCATATCTCGGCTTCAAAAAGGTGGTTCCTTCCATGGCGGAAGAAAAAACGCTGTGTAAGGAGTTCGAGGACGCGAGCGGTTATGTTTGTTATCCTGTAGTTCAAGCGGCGAAAAAGGCTGATGGTAAGGAAGAAATAAAAGGAATGCCCTCGCGTTAGGTGAGAGCATTCCTTTTGTTTAAAATCAGAAAGTTACATATGTTGAATAACCAAAGTTAACCATTAACTGATTGCTTGCTTTTGCGTTAAACCAAAGACGCCCTATGTACAGGCGCTTTCGTATCGCTTCGGACTGAACGACTACTGCACTATTATCAAAATTCTTGATGCGTCGAAATGTGAATTTGTCGCATTCCGACGTATTTTTTTCGTTAATGGCATGGTGGCCGTTCGTCCATCGCTCTCCTAAGACAGGGTACACGAAGTGCTAAAGCTTTTGGGAACATTTACGACTACCTTTAAGCCGTGGTAAAAGTGTTGTGAATATTTTTTCCCAAGCGAGTTGGAAATATACAAGTGCAAATGTAGGCTTTTACGCTTTTCTTATTTTATTAATGACAACATCATAAACGGGCAGAAGTTGGTCAAAAGTCTCTTCTGCAAATGCCATGAATTCTTCGTTAGAAAGTTTTACGGCATCTTCGCGCAGCAAATGACGCCCAACAAGAAATTCAGCCTTTTTCACAGTTTGCAGCCGTTCTAACAGTTGTCCCAGTCCAGCTGCCCCTGTTTCTTCAATAGTTACAGCGTCTGGTTTCATATGATCACCTGATACGATATATGTTCCGGGAAGTGAGGACAAAATGTCCAAGTTCTTATCGAGTCGCTCAGCAATTCCCTTCTTATCTGGATTTTCATAAATAACCGCTAATATAATGAATAAATGTGTTCCCCATAAGCCAACCTGAAAGTGAGGCAATGCTTTGTATCCACGTTTTGCAGGTGCGAAAGCGACCCAACTGTCTTTTGGCGGATTAACCGTCCGCCTTGCGTGTTTCGCGACATGTGGGAAAAATTCATCAGTGCCATGTGCAGAAAAGCGGTCCGCAAAATGCGTACCCAATGTTTTAAATTTAGGCTGGATTCGATTTTGCAATGCTTCCATCCGGTGTTCCAGTCCTTCAATTAAAAATACATCAAAATCATCTTTTTTCCAAAAATGACTAACCATTTTCATTACCTCCAATTACATTTACACGTTTATCATAACAGAAAACGGGGAACAATCTTTAATAACAAGGCTTATAACTAGCGCAAAAACCAAACGCGGCATATTTTAAGTATAAGTAGCAGAAAATTTTGACTATATTACAAAAAAGGGGTGTCAATTATGAAACAGGTTGTCCATGTTATTCGCAAAGCAGATGTAGAAAGAGAATATGTGAAGCTGCTTAATCTAGAACTCGATTACGAACTTGCAACTCTTTTCGATGCTGTGCAGGAAGATGATGCAAAGCAGAAAATGAAGAGTAAGCATAGACTTATGGAGATTCACCGCGAGTTGGAGATTTTGAATGGTTTCGCATGATAATGCTGGGTTAACCAGGAAAGGCATCCGTACACGTCCTTTGAAAACAGGGATAGTGTAATGGGATGCCTTTTTAGATATAGTATAGAGTAGTTGGTGGTTTTGGAAGGGGTGGCTTCATGCAGTGGGGAATTATCGATCGCTATGCAAAGTCGTTAATTAAAGAAGCAGGTCATAAAATTCGCGTGTCTTTTTTTAATCAAATTGATATCGATTCAAAATCGAGTGCGAACGACCTTGTAACAAATATTGATAAGGAAATTGAGCAGTTTTTCATCAGTAGAATAAAAAAGGATTTTCCTGCACATAAGATTTTAGGAGAAGAAGGATTTGGTGATAATGTTCAGACACTTGATGGGGTTGTCTGGATGCTCGATCCGATTGACGGAACGATGAATTTCATTCACCAAAAACGCAACTTTGCCATTTCGCTTGGAATATATGCAGAAGGGGTTGGAATGCTTGGTTATATTTATGATGTAATGCGCGATGATTTTTATCATGCAGCTAAAGATGAAGGGGCGTATTTCAATGATGAGCGCCTGCCGAAACTTGAGATTACGGCGCTCACAGAAGCTGTAATTGGTATAAATGCAAGTTGGGTAGCTCCTAATCGTTTCGTTGACAATGAAAAAATTATTGAGCTTGTTAAAACTTGCAGGGGAACTAGATCGTATGGTTCCGCAGCAATGGAACTGGCTTATGTTTCATCTGGCAGGTTAGATGCATATATGTCGATGAGGCTGTCACCATGGGATATTGCCGGTGGTATTGTTATTGCACAGGAGGTCGGGGCTGTCGCGACGAACATGAAAGGTGAATTCCCTCATTTACTTGGACAAGACACGTTTATAGTTGCAAGACCGGGATTACACCGAGACCTTTTGACAAACTATATACACCTGAAATAAGTTAAAGTTTTGAATGCAGTGCGGAATTGAATTATGCAGCTTCTACTTTGGTAGCTTTGATGCCGTTTTTTTAGTTTATATTGCGCCGAAATGGAATGTTTGAACTTTTTGGGGATGAATCCATACTTTCTTTTCTAAAAAAAAGGAGCCGTTTCAAGAACCGGAAAACCCGATTTACTTGACCGCTCCTTTTGGACGAAAATATATTTCTAGAGTATACCTTGTTCTCTATATTTCTTTTTCGTCTTGAATCCATTGCCCATAAAAAGAACGAGAGCAAGGATGGCGATGATGGCGACAGGGAGGCTACTCATGCCTACTGCAACGCCAATTGCACACATTGAAGCTATAGCGCCAATGGAGTAAAAAACGAAAATCCATTTGATGTTTTTCAAAAAAAATACCTCCATCTATATTAAATGTTTTCGAATTATCTTTACATGTGCTATAATAACACAGTTAATCAGATGAAAAAAGAATAATGGAGTGAAATCATGACTAAAATGCGCAATGATTTACGTAACATAGCAATTATCGCTCACGTCGACCACGGAAAAACGACGCTTGTCGATCAACTTTTGAAACAATCGGGAATCTTTCGTTCTAACGAACAAGTAGACGACCGTGCCATGGACTCAAACGAAATTGAACGTGAACGCGGAATTACGATTCTCGCAAAGAATACGGCAATTGAATATAAAGATACAAAAATCAACATTCTTGATACACCTGGCCACGCGGATTTCGGCGGCGAAGTGGAACGTATCCTGAAAATGGTAGATGGTGTAATTCTGGTAGTCGATTCATACGAAGGATGTATGCCACAAACGCGTTTCGTATTGAAAAAAGCGCTTGAACAAAACTTAAAACCTATTGTTGTCGTTAATAAAATCGACCGTGAATTTGCACGTCCGGAAGAAGTGGTAGATGAAGTTCTTGAATTATTCATCGAACTCGACGCCAATGACGAACAACTTGAATTCCCAGTTATCTATGCATCAGGATTCAATGGAACAGCAAGCTTATCACCAGATCCTGCTACACAGGAAGAGACATTGCGTGTGCTTTATGACGCAATTCTTGAACATATCCCTGCTCCAGTTGATAATCGCGACGAGCCTTTACAATTCCAAGTATCTCTTCTTGACTACAGCGATTATGTCGGCCGTATCGGAATCGGACGGATTTTCCGCGGAACGATGAAAGTCGGACAGTCGGTTGCAGTTATAAAGCGTGACGGTTCATTGAAAAACTACCGTGTTACGAAAATGTCTGGATTCCTCGGATTGAAACGTGTAGATATCCAAGAAGCTTTCTCAGGAGATCTTGTTGCGGTATCTGGAATGGAAAACATTGACGTTGGCGAGACAATCTGTCCAGCAGACCATCCTGAAGCACTTCCAGAATTGTTCATTGACGAACCAACACTTCAAATGACATTTCTTGTGAACAATAGTCCGTTTGCAGGTAAAGAAGGCAAATGGGTAACGTCTAGAAAAATCGACGAACGTCTTCAATCACAATTGCAAACAGATGTATCTCTACGTGTAGATCCAACTGATTCGCCTGATGCATGGACTGTTTCGGGACGCGGTGAGCTTCACTTGTCGATTCTTATCGAAAATATGCGCCGTGAAGGATTTGAATTACAAGTTTCGAAACCATCAGTAATTGTCAAAGAAATTGATGGCGTCCGTTGTGAACCTATTGAACGTTTACAAATTGACATTCCTGAAGAGCATACAGGTTCTATTATCGAGTCAATCGGTGAGCGAAAAGGTGAAATGCTCGATATGATCAATAATGGTAATGGACAAGTCCGTTTAATATTCAATGTGCCTGCACGTGGATTAATCGGTTATTCGACTGAATTCCTTACGTTGACTAGAGGTTATGGAATTATGAACCATACGTTCGATTCTTACCAACCGATGGCAAAAGGTAAAGTCGGCGGCCGCAGAAACGGTGTTCTTGTTTCAATGGAGAACGGGACGGCTACGCCTTACAGCATTATGCAGTTAGAAGATCGGGGTATCATGTTCGTTGGTGCCGGAACTGATATTTATGCAGGAATGGTTGTTGGAGAAAATACGCGTGAAAGCGATTTGACAATCAACTTAACAAAAGCTAAACAAGCGACAAACGTTCGTTCAGCATCTAAAGATCAAACAGTCACAACTAAGAAGCCTCGTATTATGTCGCTTGAAGAAGCACTGCAGTATCTGGATGATGACGAGTATTGTGAAGTTACACCAGTATCGATCAGACTTCGTAAGAAGATTCTGGATAAGAACGAGCGCGAGCGGGTTCAGAAAAAGAAATAATAACTATATCTGATGACATATGAATACAGCGGAGGCATCCCTTTAAGCCGAAGTGGATTTGCAGGAATTCTTTAATTCGTTTTATATAAGAAAATAACTGGGACGATTAGTAAAAGAAAGTATTCTGAGTGCCTTACTGTGTGTGGGTCTACCCGACAGAGAGGCCTGGTTGCTTTCTTACGTCCTTGATAGTATTAGAATGACCCGAACTCTCTGGGCCTATTAGAAAAGCTTTATAGAAGGGATTGTGTTGAATGAGTGCTAGTGTTGGGGATACCGAGTTCGTATTCGAAAAAATGTCAGGAATTGCACGCTTTATTTACGAAGTGATGCCTTCCTATACGGTTGCCGGTTACGTACTTTTCGCCCTTGTCTTCCTCATGTCAGCAATTGTTTATAAACTGGGATTTGCAAGAAAGCTAAAGCCTTTACAGACTTTAGTTATCTATATTTTCCTGTTTATCGGCTGTCTAATTTTGACGTTTCTTGGCTTTTTCCTTCCGATTGTGGAAGGACTTATCGTGGCGGCTCTTATTTTGATTATCTATCGAGTTCGCAGAATGAACGAATATAAAGAGCAAAAAGAAGACTCCATCATTTGATGGAGTCTTCTTTTTGCCTATCGTGTCTTTTCCGCTTTTCTAATTAAAAGCTTTTTTCGATTGAATGCGAACTGCGATGGAACACAAAGTTTCCAGTCGCAACACGGGCAATTGTTCTTTCAGCAATACGTTCATGGCATTGGTCACACATATACGTATGAATCGGTCGGTTTCTCAGCTTTTTTGCTAGCGGTGCATCGTCTGGCAGTTGCCCGATGTTATCGCAGATGACACATTTAACACGCATTAGAAACCCTCCTTCACTCAACTTGGATTGCAATGACATTGCGAATTGGCTTATCATTGTTCGACCCATCTTTGAAGATAACATGGACGGGACCGCCATCAAGAATCGGCTTACCCTCATCACTGAATTTAAAAATGACTTCATCGGCTTTCGTAAGAGGGAAGGAATGCCTTTCGCCGCCTGACGTTTCAAAGGCAAATGTTTGAGCATTTTCGGCAGGCTCCGCGATTTTTAAAAAATGATTTAATTGAATGCCGTAAGTTCCGGTGAGAACTTTCCTCTTCTCGAATTTTTTTTCTGTTTCCAAAGTGGGCGGGAAAGTTGCACCCTCCATTATTTCACGGGACCAATGTTTCCCCATATCTCTTTTATATTCTTCCAGCTCATCTTTTTCGATG
>DYWT01000205.1 GCA_020742515.1 Sporosarcina psychrophila | reverse complement strand
GGCGTTTGCGGGGTTGAGGAAGTAAGTTCGGGAAAGATCAACTTTTTGAGAGTTCCACCGCAACATTATTACGAGTGGAACTCTTTAGATATGTCAGACCAACCAAAGCTTCTTCAATTGCGTTTTCATTTTTTCATGTCTCATTTTCAGTTCAGCCAATCCCCATTCTGAAGAATTACAAACATCTTTTGTTAAATCAAAAGAGCTTTTACTATTAAGTTTCTCATAAATAGATTTCTTTTTGATAAAATCATAGTGTTGTGCTTCAGAATTTTTGGAACCACTTATGAGTGTTAAATTACCTATTTTATGCAGCCAGTAGACATGCTCTTGAGGTTGGAATCTATTAATCCAGTATTCATTAACTAATGCTTGAGGAAGAATATGCTCAATTGTGATTCTCCCCGTATAGGTTTTAATCACGCTCTCATCTTGTTGCTCCATATCTAAGCGAAGCAAAATTGCTTTTATTAAGTTCACTTGATTCGGACGAGGCTCATATAAATCTTCATCCAGAGCAGCTATAAAACCTGAATTATCTGCATGTTGGTTTATCTGATTTATCACAGAATCAAAATGCATATCATTATTTATTGCTACCAGAGCTGAATAACAAACCATTTCTCTTTGGCTTTTAATTTGTTTTTTTAACCACCCATGCATATATACCTTCTCAAAGGCGGTAATAAATTGAGAAAAATCATCTAAATTAAAATCTTCTGTACGAGCCATTCGATTCATGAATGCCATAACCGGAGGAATCCACTCATCTACCCCTAAATTACTTAGCGATGCTATTTTTCGTCGTATTGAAGGGTGTTCAAAATCATTCTCTAAAATCTTAGTATAATTTTTTGCAGAATTAACCAACATCAGTGACATAGCAATAGCATCTCCATCAAATTGCTGCTGGAGATTTTCAATAAAAGCTTCAAAACCTTTTTGTAACACCCTGTCACGATCTTTTTTCTCGGAAAGCTTATGAAGAGTAAGAAATTTATCAAGCCGTCTCACTCCAACCATATCTTCAATTTGCGACCATGCTGATTCTATTTGCTCTGATTTTTTATTATGCGTAGAAGCTGATTCAAACAGTGCATTTTTTAAAAGATCTGCATTACTTAAAGGTAAACCTCGACTATTTAATACATTAAAGAGTCTAAATGATGATGCGAAATCATCAGTTTGCACAAATACGATATATACATTTTGCAAAATATATTTAGCAAGCAACTTCAACTCATCAACAGATAACCGCAACAAATAATCTCTAATTGTTTCAGCGTTGCTAATGAATACTAACTCAGTATCCGATGGCTTTTCAGGTTTATAATCTTTAGAATCCTGCAGTATATAATATTTATAAAGATCATATTCTTTTTTTCTAACAATTAGTCTTGGTTCATCTGTTTCATCAGAATAAACATCAATAGGCAGAACTCTTTTTTGCAAATCATCTTTTATCCCCTGAATCGGGATGATTTTTTTTAGCTCGGAGACAATAATGCTTAACGTTGTAAGACGTTGTTGTCCATCTACAACTTCATACTGATTTTGCCCTTTATTGATACAAATCATACTCCCAATAAAATATTCATTCTCTTCTGATTGAGAGCTTTTATAAATGTCATCAATGAGTTGCTCTGCATTATCTACCGTCCAACTGTAAGGACGCTGATAAGAAGGAATAATAAACTTTTTGTTTTCAGTAAGGATATCCTGCACCTTACATTCTTTAGCTTCCATTTCATATACCCAATCAAACAATCAACAATAACATTATCTTTCTTGCTCGAAAGAAACGCAACTATAAGATTTTTATATATTTTGTTAGAGTTGATACGGTTCCTGTAACTTCTGTTTATCTGTCTCTGATATGCCCAGATTAATTCAAGCAAGATATAACAGAGATATCAATGTGATCTCTGCTACGTACTTTACGTTGAAACACCGCGCTAAGTCATAGCCAGGCTATTGATTTTATGTACAATCAGAATCGTCCTGATAAAAGCGAGAACACCCCATGGCGGAACTGAACCTAAGTAACCTGACGGAAGCAGACATCATTACCAAATGCGTTATGCCAGCCATTCTCAATGCAGGCTGGGACAACACAACGCAAATCAGACAGGAGGTCAAACTCCGGGACGGTAAAGTCATCGTACGTGGTAAAGTTGCGGCACGCAGAACGGTAAAATCTGCTGACATCGTGCTGTACCACAAGCCAGGCATTCCCTTAGCCGTGATTGAAGCAAAAGCCAACAAACATGAAATTGGCAAAGGGATGCAACAGGGCATTGAATATGCGCGCCTGCTGGACGTTCCTTTTGTTTTTGCCACCAACGGGGATGGCTTTATCTTCCGCGATGCCACCGCAGCCGAAGGTGAATGCCTTGAAAAGCAAATAACGCTGGATGACTTCCCCTCCCCCGCTGAACTCTGGCAAAAATTCTGCCTCTGGAAAGGATACACACAAGCTCAGCTTCCGGTGATTACTCAGGACTATTACGACGATGGCAGCGGTAAATCGCCACGTTATTACCAGCTTCAGGC
>DYWT01000204.1 GCA_020742515.1 Sporosarcina psychrophila | reverse complement strand
TTGACCACCTTTTCTCATTTTTCGATATTCTTCTACGGTTTCGGTGGTACGCTGTGTGGTCTTAACCCGGGAGCAGAAGTCCTCCCAGCTGATGTCTGTGTTTTTCCATTTCTTATCCATTCGGCTGTTGCCGTATGCTATCTTCATAGAGACTCTACCTCCTCAAAATCTTTATTAAAGTATCTAACCGGCTGTCTGCGTTTCTTTGCTTTTTCAATTTCAATACTCATGCCTCTTGAGATCACATCACCTAGAACCCAGACCTCTTGGCATTTACCCATCAGGATAATATCCATGAAAATAGCGAGGTCACGCTCTTTCTCATTGCTGTCATCCATAAACTGTGGAAATAGAAGGTGAGGAGCAAGCGGGATATTGCCCTTATCTAAAGCAAAACGACAAAATGCTCGTGTGCGCTTATTGTTGTTTTCAATATCGCCACTAAATGGAGAGCAAATATAGACAAGGGGCTTAAAGGCAGCTTTTGCTGCTGCCTTTTCCTCACGGGTGATATTGCTAAGTGCTTCATGGGGAGTTGGATCATGATACCCTTCTGCATTTTTCATATTGATTCCCATATCACACCTCCATCTCAATTTGCGGATAAATACCGTCGGCTTTCAACTGTTCATAGATAAAGAGTCTGCCTTTTTGTGTCCACTTGGTATGCACTTTCGTATGTTGGATACCTTTGCTATCTTCATAAATGTGAGTGTTAGTCTTGGTATATCCATTTGGAGCATACTTTTGATAAAGAAGCCAAATAGTTCCTTGTTTGTACTGAATCCCCTCTTCATGAAGGTATTCGTTCATACGCATGGCACTCCAGCCATAATCTTTGGCAATCACAGAAATGTTTACCGCATCCCTACATTTAAGAACCACATCATAGTCATAGTAAGTAGCCTTGGGTTTCATCTCAGCAATTTGCTGCTGACCAATCGCAACTGCTGCCATCAGCTCCTTATTCTTTTCACGCTCTTCTTTTAATACGGTAAATGCTGCGATAGCAAGGTCTGGATTTGCGATTAAATCGTCTGTTGCATAAAGTCCATGTTTACGAATAGCAGGGAGTACTTCATTTGTGACCCAGCGTTTGAACTTTTTGGCACTTGGCATCTTACTTGAGAGGATGAGGCTATAGAGACCGGATTCATTGATTGCAATCATCGTTTGATTTCTTCCGATGGCGTCACGAATCGTTACGTCATCCTTGTCCTCTTCGTCAACATGGTCAATTAATGCTTTTCGGGAATTTGAGTAACCGAGAATATCAGCTACATCCTTACCAACAAAATAAGGTTGACCGCCAAGCGTTGTAGTACGTACAGAGCCGAACTCTGCATTTTTGTAAACTTGTAATTCCATTCGAATTACCTCCTTGTATTTTTTGGAGGTCTTGACCTCCTACCTAATAGCCTTGGGAGAAGGTCAAATCTGACGGTTTTTATATTCTTGTTCTAATTTCTTTGTTGCTCGCTTTAATTTCTGAGTAATGTTGTTTTCACTTACACCGATGGAACTGGCATATTCTCGAATCGACATACCGTCAATGCGTACTGCAATGAACATATCTGCCCAATCCTGCTTTTTACCAAGAGCGATGCGTATCCATTGGCAGACATCTTCATATTCATTTTGATAGGCTCGTTCGAGCTCATCTTTTCTAAAAACTCTATCATCGGCTACTTCTTTCATTAGAGGTTCTGAAGTATCACATTCCAGACCATCTGCATTTGGTTTGGCTATTGAATATCCCTTGTGCCTGTCAAATTTGTGCCAGTTATTGTATTCGGGCTTATTAAATTTTTCATTAAAGGCATCTTGAATTAACCGTTCTTTGTCAGAGTTTGGAAGCTCATCACCTTCGAGCGATAAACTAATCCACATCTCCTGAGTTTCTTCCTCATTGAGTTCGATGCTTTGAAACTGGTTCTCATATCTGATTGATAATCTCATTAGATTCTCCTAACCCCGTCCTGGAAGACAGCGGAGAACTAATGAATCTTTGGAAAAAAATGACCAACAGAGTTACTTCCTAAAAATATGTATAGGAAATAAAACGGAGGAGCATAAATTTCACCCAACAGCCTGTCATTGGCTATCTTCGAATCATTTATGTATCCGCCGTCTTCTGCTGGCCAGCTTTAGACGCATTTATATTTTTGTAAGGTTTGTCCCTTACATTTATAAATATAATAGGTTTCAAAATTTCACGACCAACTCGTTGAGTTGGACCAAATTTGCCTATTTATCAGTCTTTTCTAAATTTGGGCATAAAAAAAGAACCCCTTTCGGGGTCCTAAACCAACTCATCAAGTTATCAACTTTTTTATTCTTTTATTTCACTACCTAGTTCCTGAATACCACATTGCTCTAGAATACCATTGAAATCATCAAGCGAAAGCCCTGGCATAGTATCCATAATACGAATATATGTCTTGTCGGGATCTTTATAATAATCTAGTTTATTATTTGATTTATCAAACAGCTTTTGCGTAATCCTTGTGCATAACTGCATACCAACACAGATGGACATCAACACGCTCGTTGTCATGTTGTTGGCTTTATCATTTTTTATTCTGCCATGGTAATTTTTGTGGAGTCCTGTCTCTTCATTAAATTTATCAGGATAATTCCACTTTCTATTTTCCATCAAAAACCACAGACAATTACATAGTGTTTTGGTAGGATCACCAAGCAACTTAATGAGTTCAATTTCTTCATCTTCATTATAAGAAGCTAGCTGTTTAGAAAATGCTTGATATGTTTCTTCAGGTTCATTTAGTAAAGGGGATTGGTACTTAGGATGAAACGTAAGAAGTCTACTATCAATACCTTCAACCTTCTTAAGGACCGTATACCCAAGCAAGTCTTTGTAAGTATTAGCGTATGATACAAAATTCTGTTCACGAATATTGATAACACATCTAGAGAGATTTTGCTTTGCCTTTGGTGTTAAAAAGAGTTTTCCATCTTTTTGTGTAACATATTGGCTGTCGGCAAGTACAAAATATCCATCAGCATATACAAAATGTCTTTCTGTTATCCAATTTTGTAGAGTTGAATCGGAATCTATTATCTTTACTGCTTCTACTGGTGTTAATTTAACAAAATCTTTATTACTATTGATTTCTTCATATACATCATTGTAATCAGAGAACTCTGATATAGTATCCTCTAAACCAACTTCAATCAATCTATATTTTACTGATAGTCTTGATGTTATAAAAAAGCTACTTAAGTCCTCAATCAAGGCATCACAAGAGTATATTATATTCTCACCAGATGCTTTATACTGCTCAATTAACTCTAATGCTTTCTTTTTGAAGCTGTTCTTGGGCATCAAAACTCTAGGTGCTAATCTATGTGCTTGCCATTCCAACCATCGAACTTCATTTTCCTTTGTCTTCTTTCCTTCAGGCGGTGTAAAGAAAGTCTCAGATTGTCGGCATAAAATTGGATATAGTTTTTCAGATTCGTTCTTATTTTTAACCTTAAGAATTTGAAAATAAGTTTTATCTTTTTCCCAGTGGAGTGCTTCATGAATGAGCGTATTTCTTTTCGAACCTTCACCATATACAGCCTCAGACAAGGGGTCAATTAATACTGTTCCAGCACTGAAGGGAGTTGATAAATATTTACCTGTTTCCCTATCATAAATATCCACATCTGCATCCAGAAGTAAACAACATCCAAAAATATCTAGGTCGCTTGATAAATGAACCTCTTGAACAGTAAGCCCCATATCCTTAAGAATGTCATCAACCGGAAGAGGCATCGGTTCAACCAATGCCTGTTTGCAGTATTTTGTCAGAAATTTTGTAGCATAATCATCAAGGCGATTCTTTCCAAGAACTAGAGCACCTGATTTTTTATTGATATCGAATATATCACTTGGAGTTATCTTCCTCTTCATAATCTACCTGTTCTCCTTTTTCAATATGATCCAAAGGCAACTCTGACAATAACTTTTTTGCCTCTTTCCAGGTAGGGTAGAACTCCTCCACAAGTGAATTGAATCTATGGGTGTGATTCTTTTCTAACAAGTGTACCAGTTCATGGATAACAACATATTCAAGACATTCTATTGGTTTCTTGGCTAGCTGTAGATTAATCCATATTCTTTTTTTATCAATATTGCATGTACCCCACTTAGTTTTCATATTCTTAATTTTGTACTCATTAGCTTGGAGGTTTGTTTTCGTTTCACACCTTGAAACAACCCCATTCAGCACTCGTTTGAGTTCTTCTCTGTACCATTCATTAAATACCTTCTCCCTTGATTCCTTGGTTGATCTTTCAGGAGCAGTCATAATTATCTTGTTGGGAAGTTTAGAAATTTCGTATTTGTTTCCTTCATAAATTACTTGAAGGCGATATGGCTTTCCCCAAAGATAATGTGATTCACCAGAAACATATTCACGTGCTGTTTGACGTGCTTGAGATAACATCTTATCTCTTACCTTGGTAATCTCTGGTATTTTCTTTAATACAAAGAGTCTTATTTCTTCATCAGGATAATCACTAGGAGTACTGACTGTTACGCTACCTTCTGGGGGATTCACCCTGATATATAGATTCTTAAGATTTTTCTTTTTAATAATTTCTATTGGCAACCCACCAATTATTTCTTCATTACACATCGTATCCTACCTGCCTTTCAGCTATTTCGAAGACTGTAGCAGTTTCTTGCGTTGCTTCATCTTCGTTATAACCTTCTGTTTTTAATACGTTGTATATAGCATTTTTTATCTTTCGTTGTTTTTGAAAATTCCTTTTCCAATCAGGACGTAATGCAGAAAGGATAGCATTGTCCAAATTTACAGCCAGATTTTCATCCTTCTCAAAATAATCATAAAAGGCTCTTCTAGCCTCGCTATTCTTTGCAGTATCAGGATAATCTAAGCTATCTTCTGGATGTAATATGGCTTGTGCCAACTCAACAACTTGTCGTAAATATTCCTCGTAACTCATAGCTTCTATACGTCTCTGGTCGATTAGTACTTGAAGCATTTCTGATAACTTGCCATAATAAACCTGGTTAGATGACATTTTCTTAACAATTTCATGTTGCAAGTTATTTTCAATTGTCTCGGCTTTAGCATTTTCATTACCAGGAAGACCTTGTACCAGTGCCTCTATCGGTGTTGTTGAAGTATTTTCAAGTAACAATTCCACCAACGACATACTCCCGAGTTCACTTACAACTGTAGAATCTTCTGCACGTATGTAAGTATCAAGGACATATCGCATATCAGCCTCATATGGTTTTAAATCGATATAATCACAGCTTGCTAGTTTAACCATTTCTTTTATTTTGTTATAGCCTGAAATATCACTCCTCAGCCTGCTAACTTGCCCCTCTGAATAGCCATAATCACTCACAAGTTTATCACTGCAGTTAGCAAAAGAGCGTGTTAGCGAGGCTGTAAGAGTATATAAAATATCTCTGCGACCAGTGTTTTCATCATCTTCACTGTTTTCACCACAAAAATACTCAATATAATCCGTATCGTCTTTAGGATCGCTTACATTTTCTAATAGATCTTTCAGCGATGCAATTGCACCCACCATCTCAGATTTAGCTTCTGGAATGGCAACACTTTTCTAGACAAAAATTATAAGGTCTGTTTATGACACCATATCCAGTTGCCCTTGACAACGAGCCTCCTCAAATCGGTTTTCTTAGCGGCGCGCTCACTTTGAATAAAATAAGCCGCTCGAACAGAAGGTAACCGATTCTTGCTCATTATCAAGGGTTCGCTACGCCAACCTCCGCATAGCGTACCTCAATTGGTGTTTTATAACCAAGAGAACTATGGATCCGATGATGATTCCACCAATTGACATAATCAAAACATTCTAATTCTAAGTGTGCCATCGTTTCAAATTGATATTGACTCACAAATTCCGTCTTAAAAGCTTTGTAAGTCGCTTCTGAAACGGCATTATCATATGGACATCCAGGCTTACTCAAGGAGCGTTGAATGCCAAATGTTTCTAAGATAAGATCAATCAAGTCATTATCAAATTCTTTTCCACGATCCGTATGGAAGAGTTGGATTTCTTGAAGTGAGTAAGGAATGCTTTGAATGGCCCTTTTTACAAGCTGCGCATCTTTTTTATTTCCGCAAGAATGGCCAATAATTTCACGATTGAATAAATCGATCATCAAACAAATATAAGCCCAATTTGTCCCGACCCGAACATAAGTTAAATCCGTGACAACCGCTGACAATGCTTTTGTTTGAGTAAACTTTCGATCTAAGTGATTCGCAATTTTCTTTTGATTGCTTTGGCACGAATGTACGCGATATTTGGGCTTCGTGTAACTAGATTTCAATCCTCGTCTTTTCATGATGCGACGAATTTTTCGACGACTCAAAATGAGATTTTTCTTATCAAGGCGTTCCTTGATTCTGCGTGAACCATAAGCTCGTCTATTTTGTTGAAAAACTTCTTCCACCGCTTCTTCTAATTTTGCTTCTACTGCGCCTTGAGTCGTTTCTTTTTCTCGATAATAATAGGTAGCTCTTGCAATACCCAGTACTTTACACATGGCTGATATCGAGTATTTGTGCTTATTTGCATCAATTACTTGTCTTTTCGTCCGAATATCAGCGCCGCTTGCTTTAAAATATCATTTTCCATCAAGAGCTGTTTATTTTGCTTTCGCAATTGAATTAACTCTTTTTGTTCAGGTGTTAAGTTATCTTTTTCTTTAAATGAGCCAGAGGTATTTGCTTGTTTCACCCATTTATCAAAAGTAGACGGGGTTAAATCATACTCTCTAATAATATCGGTTCTCTTTTTCCCTGACGCATATAACTGAACCATTTGATTTTTAAACTCTTTAGTAAACGTTCGACGTGGTTTTCTTTCTGACATTAACAATTCCTCCAGTGTGTTTTCTTATATTTTACACACCTTATTTTTATTGTCTAGTTCAGTGTAACCTATCCATTCCGTACCAGATGATTTTCGATGGCACAAACGAAATGTCTCGTGTAATACGATATTCTTTGGGAGTCATTTTAATAAATGCTTGGAAGTTTCGATTAAATGTTCGGACGTTTTGAAAACCAACCTCTGTAGCAATACTCGTAATCGATAAAGAAGAATTTAATAATAAATAACAAGCATGATTCACGCGATGATGATTAAGTAATTTTGGAAAAGTCGTTCCTAAATATTTTGCAATAAACTTAGAAATATAAATATTACTATATCCTAATGATTGACTAAGGTTATCCAACGTAATATTTTCTTTGAAGTTCATTTCGATATAAATTAGAAGTTGGGCAAGTAATCCTTCAGTTCCTTTATCTGGAACTAAACGAGTCTCTTGGTCAAAGTGATGGATAATCAAGTATAGAGCTGCTTTTCTAAAAAATAAAGAATCCGTATCAAATAGAGGAAAATATAATTGTTCGATTAAGGCTGCATCTAACGTGATGACGGGAAAATCAAATGAGCATTTTTCTGTTTTCGAATAGAAGTCACTCACATACTCCGGTGAGAAAATTAAAATATCTAGTTCTGAATAGTCAGGCGTTTGGATCCAGTGTAATTGGTATGGCAGAACTAATAAAAGATCATTTTTTTTGAGTGTATACATCGTATCATTTACAGTAATCTGGACCTTTCCTGCTCGACAAATCAATAGTTCGAAACTGCGATGTAAATGCTCATCATATGTTAGTGACTCTGGATGATATTGTTCAAAAGAGAGTCGTTCTCCGAAATGGTAATCTTCTAATTTAATCATTTTTTCACCTCTGGAATATATTATTGTCTACAACTATATAATTAGTGTCTTGTTTTTGCAAGCGCTTTAGATATAAAATGTAATCACAAATCGAATACAGCTAAACGCAACAAAGAGTATTGTATATGGGTATGTTGCATTAAAATTAGGAGTCAAAGGGGATGGAAATATTGCTATAGTCATATTATTAGCTGGAACACGCTAGGAAAACGTTCTAAGAATTGATAAAAACTATTTTAGAAATGGAGAGAAAAAAATGAAAAAACTGTTAAAATCTGTACTCGTTTCTGCTGCTATGTTAACTGTCTTTGCCGGATGTTCTTCTGGAGGAGGGAGTGCCTCTAGTGAAAATGGCGGGCAACAGAAAGAAGAAGATGGTATTAAAGTTTATTCGGGATTTTTTGCTGTACCAGGTGAAGAAGTCCCCGATTCATCCAGATTATATCAAGCGATAGCAAAAGAATCAGGTGCAAAAGTTAAAGTTACATGGCTAACAGGACAAACAGCAAAAGAACGGATTGGCGTAATGATTTCAGGAGGAGATTATCCTGATTTAGTGGATGCTTCCGATGGTCGCTCCGCAATGATTGATGCAGGTGCGTATATTCCTTTAGAGGATTATATTTTAGAAACAGATGACTATCCGAACTTGAGAGCGCTTTATTCAGATGTTGATTGGGAAAAAATTAAATCGGCTAATGATGGCCACATTTATACCATTCCACAATTTAGTTCAACTAAAGGAGAGGATATGTATCCAAATTACGGCGGAGAAGCTTTTTGGATTCAAAAACGCGTGTTAGAGTGGGCTGATTGGCCAGTTCTAACGACAGTTGAAGAGTATTTTGATTTGATTGGCGCATACTTAGAAGCAAATCCAGAAACGGATGGACAAAAGAATATTGGGTTTGAAACATTGTCGGATGACTGGCGGTATTTTGCTTTAGAAAATCCACCGCAATTCTTAGCAGGCTATCCGAATGATGGTGCAGCGATTGTCGATCCAGATACGTTGGAGGCAAAAGTATACGATTTAATTCCAGAAGCTGAAGAATATTTCCAAATCCTAAGTGAGCAATATGACAAAGGCGTGATTGATCCTGAAACATTTACATTAAAATATGATCAATATATCGCTAAATTATCATCTGGTCGTGTATTAGGAATGATCGATCAAGGATGGAATTTCAACACTGCAGTAGATTCATTAAATGCACAAGAGAAATATGATTTGACATATATTCCATGGGGCCTTGTATTAGATAGTGGAGTGACACCGCAATATCGTGAGGTTAATACATTAAATACCAATGGTGGTGTTGGGATTACAACAAGTGCGAAAGACGTTGAAGGTATTTTATCTTTCCTTGACTATTTAGTGAGTGAAGAAGGAACAATTCTTAATAACTGGGGTGAATTAGGAGTCGACTACGAAGTTGATGACTCAGGAAAATTCTATCGAACAGAAGAACAACGTGCAACTTGGAAAGACCCAGATTATTATAAAGCGAATAGAACACCGTATAGTTATTTACCAGGCTTCAAAGGAATGTTACCAGACGGCATTAACGCTGTAAATCCAAGTCAGCAACCGGAAGAATATCTTGCTACTTTAGAGGACTATGATAAAGAATTGTTAGCAGCTTACGGACACGAAAAGTGGACAGACTTTGTTGCCGCACAAGATCCATTAACACCATGGTTCCCAATTTATACAGAACGCAACACTTGGACAGCTAAGGATGAAGCTGGAATTGCTAGCCAAAATATGCAAGAAGTTAAGATGCAATGGTTACCAAAAGTTATTAGTGGTGGTGCAGAGAACTTCGCAGAAAATTGGAAAGCGTATACAAATGATTATGAAAAACGTATCAACTATAAGGCTTATGAAGAAACGTTAACAACTGAAGTCAAAAGACGTGTAGAAGCCGATAAAGAAATCCGTGAACGATTAGGCGCAGAATAAAAATTCATTTACTTCTTGTAGGGGAGTTCTCCTCTACAAGAAGTAAAAAAGATAGGGGTGGATATTCGATATGGAAGCAAAGCAAGACAAAATAGAGAGTAAGGGTTTAAAAGTGAAAGCCAATAGAAAAAATTTTAGTAAACGATTATGGAAACAACGGGAATTAATTTTATTATCGATACCTTTTGTCATCTATATTCTAGTTTTTAACTACGCACCTTTAGCAGGTTGGGTAATAGCTTTTCAAAACTATCGACCAGGATTTAGTTTTTTTGAACAAGAGTGGGTCGGATTAGCCAATTTTCGATTACTATTTGCGGATCCTGCTTTTCTGAGAGTCATTCGAAATACCTTAGCTATGGGGATTATCAACCTATCGTTAGGTTTCTTTTTTTCTATCGGGTTTGCGGTCTTACTTAATGAGGTACGCAGTAGACACGTAAAAAAAGTCGTACAAACCGTTTCCTATTTACCACATTTTCTCTCTTGGATTATTGTAACAGGGATTATCTTAGATGTATTATCACCAGAAACTGGCATTATTAATCAGCTACTAATGAGTTTTAACTTAATTGATCGTCCGATTAACTTTCTCTCTGATCCAAAATATTTTTGGTGGATTGTTGGATTCTCAAATGTTTGGAAAAGCACTGGATGGGGAAGTATTATTTATCTTTCTGCCATGGCTGCGATTAACGATGAATTATATGAAGCTGCTGAAATGGATGGGGCGAATCGATTACGAAAAATTTGGCATATTACGCTACCAGGAATTAAACCAACCATTTTTATTTTATTGTTAATCAATATTGGTGGTGTTTTAAATGCTGGATTTGAAGTTCAGTATCTATTAGGTAATGGTTTAGTACAAGAAGTTTCCCAGACAATTGATATTTTTGTATTAAAATATGGAATTAGTTTAAATAACTATTCTTTTGCTACTGCAGCAGGGATTTTTAACAGTTTTGTTTCGATTATTTTAATTACGTCAGGGAATAAACTCGCTAAGCTTGCTGGTGAAGAAAGTCTATTTTAGGAGTGAGAAAATGAAAAACAAAGACGCTATATCAGATAAAGTGTTTGATATTTTCAAATGGACATTTTTAATACTATTTTTTGTTGCAACGCTATATCCAATTTTAAACACACTAGCAGTCTCATTTAACGACGGCTTAGATTCATTAAAAGGCGGCATCCACTTAATACCAAGGAAGTTTACCTTAGATAACTATTCTAGTGTTTTATCAAAAGAATCTTTAAGACAAGGTGCGTTTATTACCGTTTCCCGTACGGTAATTGGTACGATCAGTCAATTATATGTAACGGCTTTGTTAGCTTATGTATTGAGCCGGAAAGAATTTATTTTTAAAACACCTGTTACTTTGTTATTTATCTTTACGATGTATTTAAATCCAGGTTTAATTCCGGGATATCTTTGGATGAAAAAACTTGGTTTTATTAATACTTTTTGGGTTTACGTTATCCCAGGGATGTTAAGTGCGTTTAACATGTTAGTGATTCGGACATACATGAATGGCTTGCCAGATAGTTTAAGTGAATCTGCTCAAATTGATGGAGCAGGATATTTTAAAATCTTTTATAAAATTATTTTACCATTATGTAAACCAGTGCTTGCAACAGTTGCATTGTTTATCGCAGTAGGACACTGGAATTCTTGGTTTGATGCGATGTTATATAACGGATTTAATGAACGGTTGACGACGTTACAATATGAACTGATGAAATTACTTTCATCTGTAACGAACCAAGGTGCAAGTGTAGAAGATATGAAAAACTCCGGTGGGATGGTGACCCCTACATCGGTTCGAGCAGCAACGACAATCGTTACGGCCTTACCGATCGTTTGTTTATATCCATTCTTACAAAAATACTTCATTTCTGGTTTAACGATTGGTGGAGTGAAAGAATAAAGAAAATCAAAATTTAACTGATAGAAAGAGGTTGTCAAAATTGTTTCATTCAAAAGGTGGTCAAGAATTAATCCAAAAGATGAATAAGCTCGCCAATTACTTAATTATCAGTTTATTGTGGAGTGTTTGTTCACTACCTATCATTACGATAGGAGCAGCAACCAGTGCGATGTATCTTACCCTTCATAAGTGCGTAGAAGGCGAAAAGGATTATATTTTGCAGACATATTTTCAGGCATTTAAAAATACATTTGTTTACAGTACGATTATATGGACTAGTTATTTAGTGGTTTTATTTATCTTTATGATCAATCAAGGACTACTAGAAAAGGGATTAGCCCATTCACCAATGAATCAATTTTCTCAAATCTTTCTAATGATTATTTGTATCTGTGCTTTACCTTTTCTCATCACTACATTTGGCTATGTAAGCCGATTTACTGATGGATTCAGACAAGCGATTTCGCATAGTTTTATTTTTAGTATTATCCATATCAAATCGATGATGACAATTTTATTTATCTTATTATGTACGATTGCTTTAATATGGTTAGTTCCATTGTTAACGGTTATTTTACCTGCTTTTAGTATGTATAAGATCTATCAAAAACTTGAAATAATATACACCCAATATATTCCGGATGGTCTCGGAGAATAGTAAATGAAAGAAGGCGGTAATGACGTGATATCACATGAAATGGCTCGTGAAAAGGCAATTGAAATTGTTAACAAAATGACTTTAGAAGAAAAAATCGATCAAATTAATTTTAGGTCACCGGAAATTGAACGATTAAATATTAGTGACTATAATTATTGGAATGAAGGATTACATGGAGTAGCGCGAGCAGGCGTTGCAACTGTCTTCCCACAAGCGATTGGACTAGCTGCGATGTTTGATGAAGCGTTGATGGAACAAGTAGCCAGTGTTATCGCAACTGAAGGAAGAGCAAAATACAATCAATACCATAAAGAAAGTGATAATGATATTTATAAAGGACTGACATACTGGTCGCCAAATATTAATATTTTTAGAGATCCTCGTTGGGGCAGAGGGCAGGAAACCTATGGAGAAGATCCCTTCTTAACTGCCCGTTTAGGTGTAGCTTTTATTAAAGGACTTCAGGGTTCAGGTCCCTATTTGAAACTGGCTGCATGTGCGAAACATTTTGCGGTCCATAGTGGTCCGGAAGCGGATCGTCATTCATTTGATGCAAAAGTGGACAAAAAAGATCTTTATGAAACGTATTTGCCTGCTTTTGAATCGGCAGTGAAAGAGGCTGATGTGGAGTCATTCATGGGAGCCTATAATGCCGTAAATGGTGTTCCTTGTTGTGTTGATCCATTTCTTATTCAAGATGTTTTACGAGGAGAATGGGAATTTAAAGGTCATGTCGTATCCGATTTTGGTGCGCTAGAAGATGTTGATCAAAATCACCGTTATACAAACTCGCCAGAAGAGACGATGGCGCTAGCAATGAAAATCGGTTGTAATCTATGTGCAGGGAATATTTCACATCATCTTAGAGCTGCTTTAGAACAAGGGCTTGTCACAGAAGAAGAGATTACCTCTTCTGTTATCGAACTCTATACTACCCGAGTAAGATTAGGAATGTTTGATGAGGCGAACGAATTTAATGCTATTCCTTATGAAGTGAATGATTGTGAAGAGCACCGAGAATTTTCCTTAGATATCGCAAAAAAATCAATGGTATTACTAAAAAATGATCATTTCTTACCATTAGAAAAAGAGAAAATTTCTAGTATTGCTGTAATTGGTCCGAATGCGTATAGTATCGAAGCGTTGCAAGGAAACTATTTTGGAACGGCTTCTAGAAATTATACCTTTTTAGAAGGTATTCAAAATGAAGTTCAAGAGAGTGCCCGCGTATATTATGCATTAGGTTCTCATCTATTTAGCGAGTACGCAGAATCGTCATTATCAAGAAAAAACGAGCGAGAATCTGAGGCGGTGATCGCAGCTAAACATGCGGATCTTTCGATTCTATGTCTAGGTTTAGATCCAACAATCGAAGGAGAGCAAGGTGACTCAGGAAATGTATACGGTTCCGGTGATAAAGAAACGCTCTTCTTACCGAGTGTCCAAGAAAGACTTTTACGAAAAATTTTGGATATAGGGAAACCGGTAGTTGTTTTGATTTCTGCTGGATCCGCAATAAGTTTGAATGGATTAGAGAATCATCCGCAATTAAAAGCAATTCTTCATACCTGGTATCCAGGAAGTCAAGGAGGAACTGCAGCGGCTGATATTCTTTTTGGCAAGACGAGTCCAAGCGGCAAATTACCCGTAACGTTTTACCATAATACGGATCACTTACCTGACTTTAGTGATTATTCAATGAAAAAACGAACCTATCGTTACTTAGAAGAAGAGGCCTTATATCCGTTTGGCTACGGATTAACCTATTCGAATGTTAAATTAGCAAACTTAGAGGTTGAAGAAGAAAATCAGCAAATGATTGTTTCTTGTCAAATTCATAATAACGGTCACTATCCAATTGAAGAAGTCATTCAAGTCTATGCAAAAACGAATTCACCTTATGAAGTATTAAACGAAAAATTAGTTGGGTTTGAAAGAGTAGCATTAAACGCAGATGAAACAAAGAGCGTTCAAATTTCGATTCCAATGAAACAACTCGAGATTGTAACGGATGATGGAGAGAAAAAATTAGATGGTGATCACGTCATAATGAAAGTAAATATTGTCTCACCTAGTGAAAAAGGTGAAGCGTTGACAGGTGTACAGACTTTAAATAAAAAAGTGAATTTTAAATACGTGCAAAAGGAGTTCTAAATGAAAAGATATACAAACCTATTTTTAGAATATGGTTATCCAGAAGCAGAAATTGAGGCAAGAGTTCAAGAAATCTGGTACAACCTTTTTGAAAGTTCAGAAAAAATATACTTTGAAGAGGGCACGGATATGGGTTACGTTGTGGATACTGGAAATAACGATGTACGAACAGAAGGCATGTCGTATGCAATGTTATTAGCAGTTCAATATAACCGTCAAGATGTCTTTGATCGCTTATGGAAATGGACGATGGAGAAGATGTATTTAGACGAAGGAATACACGCTCATTATTTCGCTTGGTCTGTTAGTCCTGAAGGAAATAAAAATGCGTATGGGCCTGCACCAGATGGTGAAGAGTTTTTTGCAATGGCTCTATTCTTTGCGGGTAATCGTTGGGGTGAAGGGGAAGGACTATATGCATATCATAAACATGCACGAGAATTACTCAGCTATTGTCTTCACAAAGGAAGTCGATTTGAGGGACATTCGATGTGGAATCTTGAAAACAAGTTAATCAAATTTGTGCCAGAAGTAGAGTTCTCCGACCCTTCCTACCATGTTCCGCATTTCTACGAACAATTTTCGCTTTATGCCAATGAAGAGGATCAATTATTTTGGAAAGAAGCGGCACAAGCAAGTCGTGAATATTTAAAAAAAGCGATCCATGAGGAAACCGGATTGAACCCAGAATATGCGAATTATGATGGTACGCCACAATATAATAGTGAGCATTATCACTTCTACAGCGATGCTTATCGTACAGCATTAAACATTGCAGTTGACACAGAATGGTATGGTGGAGATCCTGTTTTGCTCCAGCGTTTAGAAAAATTACAAACCTTTTTTGCAGTGATTGCAAAAGGCAAAGAAAATGTTATTTATACGATTGATGGTGAAAGTACCGGGGAAGAAATTTTACACCCTGTAGGCTTACTAGCTACGAATGCTGCAGCATCATTAGCAATCAAAGATCGTCCTTATGCCCGTTACTTTGTTGAACAGTTTTGGGAGACGCCATTACGAAAAGGTGAGCGACGTTATTACGATAACTTTTTATATGCTTTTGCATTTTTAGCTTTGAGCGGTAACTACCGTATGTATTAAATAGTAAGGAGGAATAAAATGACAACCTTTAAAAATCCTGTGTTAGAAGGATTTTCACCGGATCCATCCGTTTGTAGCGTAGGAGACGATTATTATTTGGTAACGTCTAGTTTTGCCTATTTTCCAGGAGTTCCAATTTATCATAGTAAAGATTTGGTGAATTGGAAACAAATCGGGAATATTTTAGAACGCGAAGAACAATTAAATTTATTAGGTGCCGATCATTCTGGATGAATTTTTGCACCAACGATTCGCTATCATGAAGGAACTTTTTATATGATTACGACCAATGTAACGCATGGCGGTAATT
>DYWT01000203.1 GCA_020742515.1 Sporosarcina psychrophila | reverse complement strand
ACCTTCTTTTACTTTTGATTCATCAAGTACAAGTTCAGGTACATATAAATCTTTTTCACTTGTTTTCACCATCATGCGAATCGGTTCCTTCACTTCCACGGCAACGTTTTTCGCTTTTCCTTTGGTAACGTCAAGTGTTTTAGAATCTTTAAACTGATAGCCGGCCGGAACAAATTCCACTTCCGAAAATTGAACAAAACCGTAATCGAACAGAGCACGTGTCGCATCGAATCGTGCTTCGTATGACCCTACACCTTTTGCATCAACCGCTTTCATAACAACAGCAATCACCCGTTTACCATCCCGTGTGGCTGTCCCTGTGAAGCAGTGCCCCGCAAAGTCAGTCGTACCTGTCTTAAGACCATCAACGCCTTCGTATTCATAAACAAATCCTGGAAGCATGAAGTTCCAGTTTTTCATCACAGTTCGATCAGTTGTTCCTTCACGGAAAACTTTTGTATTGATTTTTGTCGTTTCTAACACTTCAGGATAATCGTGCAGTAAATGGTATGCAAGCTTTGCAACCGATTTCGCTGGCATAACGTTTTCATCCTGGGGACCTGTTCCTTGTGGATGCATCCCTTGAAGATCACCGTTATTCAAGCCCGTTGAATTGACAAATTTATAATCTTTCAAGCCCAGTTCTTCCGCTTTCGAATTCATCAGTTTCAGAAACTCTGTTTCCGTTCCTGCTATCGTTTCTGCAATTGCAATTGTCGCTGCATTTGCAGAATAGATTGCTAATGCTTCATACAACTCACGTATTGTATACGTTCCATCTCTTCGCAAAGGAACATTACTGAGACGACGGTCTTGTGAAACGGCATATGTATAGTCGTTCACTTTATATTCCTGATCCCAGCTTATTTTACCTTCTTTAATTGCTTCAAAAAGAATATATTCAGTCATCATTTTTGTCATACTAGCAATACCTAGAGGCGTATCTGCATTTTCTTCATATAGTATTTTTCCGCTATCCGCGTCAATTAAAATCGCTCCGTCAACATGGATGCCTAGTGCTGATTCGGCGTAAACCGGAACCGTGCCCCATGTCATTATTAATAATAACGGCACTAACAGGAATGCCACCAATTTTCTCATCTCTCGCTTCACCATAATACCTCCGTCATCGCTATTTCCCTAAAGACATTTTATCATATTTCTGCTACTCCATGGGAACTAAACCGAAAAAACACCTTTCCGCTCATATGTAGACGCAGGAAAGGTGATGAAGTTCCTTCATTCCGATTCAAAACACAGGGAAAGTTAATTCTTGAAACAAAATCCCTTATGAAAGTGTATAATTCGGCGCTTCTTTTGTAATTTGTACTTGATGTGGATGACTTTCACGCAATCCTGCACCCGTCATGCGGATAAACTGTGCTTTCTCACGCAAATCACGCAAGTCCTTTGTACCACAATAACCCATACCTGCACGAACACCGCCGATTAACTGATGAATCGTGTCCGACAAAGACCCTTTGTAAGGCATACGCCCTTCGATTCCTTCAGGTACAAGCTTTTTCGCGTCCTCTTGGAAATAACGGTCTTTCGAACCGCGCTCCATCGCAGCAATTGATCCCATACCACGGTAAACTTTAAAACGCCGTCCTTGGAATATTTCAGTTTCTCCCGGACTTTCCGTTGTACCCGCAAGAAGACTTCCTAGCATGACAGCATGCCCACCGGCGGCAAGTGCTTTGACAATATCACCGGAGTACTTAATACCACCGTCAGCAATAATTGTTTTGCCTACCTTACGTGCTTCTGAAGCACATTCGTAGACCGCTGTAATTTGTGGAACACCCACACCTGCAACCACACGCGTCGTACAGATTGAGCCAGGTCCTATGCCGACTTTGACGACATCTGCACCCGCTTCAAAGAGCGCACGCGCACCTTCTGCAGTCGCAATATTGCCTGCAATGATTTCAAGATCCGGGAACTGGCGTCTAATCTGAGCAACCACATCCAGAACACCTTTAGAATGGCCATGTGCCGTATCGATGACAACAACATCGACTTCAGCATTTACAAGTTTCTCTACGCGTACCATCGTATCTGTCGTAACACCAACCGCTGCGCCTACAAGCAAACGACCTTGTTTATCTTTTGCGGCATTTGGAAACTCGATTACTTTTTCAATATCCTTAATTGTGATCAACCCTTTAAGGATTCCCTTCTCATCGACGATCGGAAGCTTTTCAATTTTATACTTTTGTAAGATTTTCTCTGCATCTTCCAATGTTGTACCAACCGGCGCCGTTACAAGATTCTCTTTCGTCATGACATCATCAATAACAAGTGAATAATCTTGAATGAAGCGAAGATCACGGTTTGTCAGAATACCTACCAGCTTTAATTCTTCAGTATTATTAACAATTGGAACGCCAGAAATACGGTATTTACTCATTAGATGCTCAGCGTCGAAAACCTGATGCTCAGGTGACAGGAAAAATGGATTTGTAATAACGCCATTTTCTGAACGTTTTACAGTAACAACCTGTTCAGCTTGTTCTTCGATGCTCATATTCTTATGGATAATACCAAGTCCACCTTGACGCGCCATAGAAATTGCCATCTTCGATTCAGTAACCGTATCCATTCCGGCGCTAATAACGGGGATGTTTAATTTTATCTTATTTGTCAGTTCGACAGAGAGCGATACATCTTTGGGCAATACTTCAGATGGTCCCGGTATTAGCAACACATCATCAAATGTAAGCCCTTCACGCGTAAATTTTGTTTCCCACATTCCAACATACCTCCTGTTAGTTATAATTGAATATTATTAAAAGGGTATCAGCGGTCACAATAGCTGTCAAGGTAGGAAGGACAAGTAAAAGTATTCCTATTATTCACTGAACAACTTGATTTATTGAATTCTTCATTTTAAGAGGTGAAGTTTGTGGTGCAAACCGTTCGACAACTTGTCCTTCGCGATCAATTAAAAACTTCGTAAAGTTCCACTTGATACCTTCTGTCAACATCCCCTTTTTTTGGGAAGTTAGAAATGTGAAAAGTGGTTCTGCTTGGTCACCCTTCACGTTGACTTTTGCAAACATCGGAAAGGTTACACCGTAATTGACTTCACAGAATTCCATCGTCTTCTCAATATCATTGAACTCTTGATTATTGAAATTGTCCGAAGGAAAGCCCAGAATAACGAGCCCTTGATTTTTATGTTCTTCATATAGTTCCTGCAATTCCTTGAACTGGCTGGTAAAACCGCATTTACTTGCCGTATTCACTATAATTAAAGGCTTTCCTTTGTAGTCTTCCATTGATTGGACGTCACCGTTCGGTTTTTTGACCGAAAACTCATAAATAGTCTTCATTGAGTTATCTCCTTTAATTTTACACTTATATAAACCATAGGCTGATGCAGGAATAATTACAAGGATTGGGGATTGAAGTGATGATGTTTAGTACGTGGAACCAAGCAATTAATTTGAGCGACTTACCAGATGACAACTGATCGAAATAATCCTATTGCATCCAAAACCATTTTTATGACTTCCTTAACCGACAATTTCGCTTCCTTTCTTCTACTAAGATAAGTTTACCTTCATTACTACAGTTAAACACAAAAAGACTATTACCTCTACTAGGCAAATACTATACATAAAAGTGTACGGATAACGCAAAAACGAGAGGATTCAAAAGAATCCTCTCGTTTTATATAAACCATGGTGCCCGGCGACGTCCTACTCTCACAGGGGGAAACCCCCAACTACCATCGGCGCTGAAGAGCTTAACTTCCGTGTTCGGGATGGGAACGGGTGTGACCTCTTCGCAATCGTCACCAGACTTGTGTCATCTTTTCTCAAAGACAATATTCATTATAACAACTCTTAAGTTAATTGCAAGTACTTTTTTTATGAACGGTACTTATTCGCTCAAAACTGAATAAAACAGACATTGTGCTACACGAATCAGGGTAATCAAGCCCTTTTTCAAAATTGGTTAAGTCCTCGATCGATTAGTATCCGTCAGCTCCACACGTCGCCGTGCTTCCACCCCAGACCTATCAACCTCATCTTCTTTGAGGGATCTTACTTACTTGCGTAATGGGAAATCTCATCTCGAGGGGGGCTTCATGCTTAGATGCTTTCAGCATTTATCCCGTCCATACATAGCTACCCAGCGATGCCTTTGGCAAGACAACTGGTACACCAGAGGTA
>DYWT01000202.1 GCA_020742515.1 Sporosarcina psychrophila | reverse complement strand
GTATAACCATGTTTAAATCAGAAGTAACTAATAAAGTTCTAATAATTATTCTCTTGCTTGTATTGATGTCGATAATCTTGTTCCTTCTCGAAGGAAATACACTGATTAAATGGTTAGTAATATCTGCGTATTCAGTAAGGATTTTATTTGATTTATACAAAATTATGAAAGTCAAGAAGATTAAAGCTGATTAGTTCTAGTTGGCTTTTTTATACGCGTTCTGTGACTTAATGTGAACTAGCCGGCAATTGTATCTACACATTCCACAAACAACTCATTAAAGGGGATTTGTTACCGGCATCTGCCCAACCTGCAAAGCCAATAAAGCCGGCTTGATTAACGCTGATCGCTTCTCGTTGAGTGAAGCGATAATTATTCAAGAAGAAATAACATTCCTTCATAATCCCGTTTGTTTTGTACTTACTTTTTATTTTTCGGCTCATTCTGATAGTGTTTGTAGATATTACGCCTGCCTTGATGGCTTGTTTAACGTGCTTGTTAAGTAAGATAAACAAAACACCAATATCGCCATCTGAAACATCCTTATAAGTCATACTTTTTCCAGTGAAATAACGTCTTGCATCATCAGAATTTTTACATATAATCATTTTTTGTCCTCCTTCGCCTTATGGACGTACTGTTCATTTGAACTTTTTTTACCAACTATCCTTTGATACAATAGAAAATAGATAATTCAATTAAGGAGGGTAATATGAATTATTTTATTAGTTTTCTTTTAGCAACTTTACTCACCGCTTTTTCCTATTTTTTAGGTAGTCTTCTAATCAGAAATGGTATAGCTGTTTGGCAAGCTCTCATAATTGGGGTTGCCGTTGTTTCGTTAGGCGCGATTACCGAAGCTCTTGGTGCCCCCATATGGCTAATTGTATTAATACCATTTCCAGTTGGGATGTTTTTGCTTTACCTGTTTTTAAATAAACCCTTTGATACTTGGTTTCTCACCTATCTAACAATATTAGTCTTTTATTCGGTAATTCACGTTGTAGTGAGCTACTTTTTTCAATTTCACTCTTTAATTCCGGCTTGGCGATTATCCTAAAACGGTAAACATTTTTTCTTATGGGAATCCTACAATGGATTCTCTTTTATGTTTAAAACTCCTTTTAATAACTTTTTGTTCGTAGTTTGTGTCTACTCCGCCACTTCGTCCGTCCATGCATCCGACCAATATAATAAAATACTAACGCGAATATCAAATCTGAAATAATGAATGCCTACCCGTAAGAGATGAAATCACTGTCGACATAACTTCCTCTTCTCATACAACTTTGTAACCGTCCTCCCATCGATACAATAACACCACACACTGTTTATATCCCTCACCCATTCCTTATTTTCCAGCCGAATCACAATCAAATCCATGCCCGTTTTATCGCTAGGACGCTTACCCAATTTCCGCTAAATACTATCGCATACCGTTTATGAAATATTTCTGTGATGATTTCAAGTATGAATGGGCACTCATTTGAAATCTAATTTGCAAATGCCTAGTGATGCAGTCACCTTTTTGAATTGCCGGAATACTTGGAGGACATTTCTAATCAAACTCCTCAAAAGCCTTGAGGCATAAGCATTGTTGCTACTATGAATTAAATCGTGCTATAATAGGAGCATTGTGAATTTAGGAGGATTTTGAATGATAGCAGTCAGTAATGTAAGTCTTCAATTCGGCGACCGCAAGCTGTTTGAAGATGTGAATATACAGTTTAATCCAGGCCATTGTTATGGTCTAATCGGTGCAAACGGTGCGGGTAAATCAACATTCCTTAAAATCTTGTCCGGTGAACTTGAACCGCAATCTGGAAATGTCATTATGAACAAAGATGAACGCCTTGCTATTCTGAAACAGAACCATTTTGAATATGAAGAAAGCGTCGTACTCGATACCGTCATTATGGGTCACAAACGCTTGTATGACATTATGATGGAGAAAAATGCTATCTACGCAAAAGAGGATTTTTCAGATGAGGACGGCATGCGCGCAGCTGAACTTGAAGGCGAATTTGGAGACCTAAACGGTTGGGAAGCAGAATCAGAAGCGGCAATCCTTTTACAAGGACTTGGTCTTGCTGATGAATATCACCAATTGAAGATGTCTGAACTAAACGGGTCTGATAAAGTGAAAGTGCTTCTTGCACAAGCATTATTCGGCAAGCCTGACGTTCTTCTTCTTGATGAGCCTACAAACTCACTTGATTTGAAAGCAATTCAATGGCTTGAAGAATTTCTCATTAACTTCGATAACACACTTATTGTTGTATCCCATGACCGTCACTTCTTAAACAAAGTTTGTACGCAAATTGCGGATGTTGACTTTTCGAAAATCCAAGTCTACCCTGGTAACTATGATTTCTGGTATGAGTCAAGCCAACTTGCATTGAAAATGTCACAAGACCAAAATAAGAAAAAAGAAGAGAAAATTAAAGAACTTCAGGCATTCGTTGCACGTTTCAGTGCCAATGCTTCGAAATCCAAACAAGCTACTTCTCGTAAGAAAACACTTGAAAAAATTGAATTGGATGATATCAAACCTTCTTCTCGCCGCTATCCGTTCGTTAATTTCCAAATGGGTCGTGAAATTGGAAATGATGTACTAAGCATTCAAGATGTCAACAAAACACAGGATGGCAGAGTAATGCTTAAAGATGCTTCATTTACGATTGACAAAGAAGATAAGGTTATTCTTCTTGGAGATCCTCTTGCAAAAACAGCATTGCTTCAACTTCTTGCTGGAGAGACTGAGCCTGATTCCGGAGCAATCAAATGGGGTGTTACGACAACACATGCATACCTCCCTATCGATAACAGTGAGTACTTCCAAGGATCGGAACAATCACTTGTTGAATGGTTGCGTCAATATTCACCCGACGACCAAACCGAAACATTCCTGCGCGGTTTCCTTGGCCGTATGCTATTCTCGGGTGAAGAAGTGAACAAGAAACCATCTGTTTTATCGGGTGGCGAAAAAGTACGCTGTATGCTATCGAAAATGATGTTGACAAGTTCAAACGTTCTTCTTCTTGATGAACCGATGAACCACTTGGACCTTGAATCCATTCAAGCACTTAACAATGGGCTGATTGCATTCAAAGGCGCAATGATCTTCACATCACATGACCAACAATTCATCCAGACGGTTGCAAACCGAATTATTGAAATCCATGATGACGGTACAATCTTCGACAAATTAATGAATTACGATGAGTATATGGTGTGGAAAGAACAACAAGAAAAACAAAAAAAGTCTAAGTAAATACATGCCGTTTTCCTTAATAGGAAAACGGTTTTTTTATGTTAAAATGAGTTTGATTTCCCTTGAATATGTACTATTTTCGTATATAATCCGTCTAAATGGGTATAACCATATGAAAGGAGTGTTTTTCATGAGGAAAATGAATCTTTTCATCTTTTTGTTGTTAGCTGTTCTTGTCTTTTCAGGATGTACAAAAAAGCAACCGACTGCCTTAGACAATTCCGGTTCAACCAATGGTACTATAGGCCAAGATAATGTAAATGAGAGTAAAAGTGAAAGCGACGGAGAAATTGCACTGCGTGATCTTTTCCTGAAGGATGGTTCAAATGCACATTATGAAGGTGAAGGGAATGAATTCGCAGAACTAGATGTTGAAGTGGCACGTCCGTTTGAAGATTATGTTGTCGTCCACGAAAATAATGGCGGTTCCCTTGTTCGTTACATCTATAAAATTGAGCCGGACAAAATAAGTATCTTGGATAAAAAGGTCGTTGAACTAATAAATGACTTCCCTTCCCAAGCTGAACTGGATGCCATGGACCCTATTGGCATTTATCTCGAAAAACCTATCAAAAAAGGGACGTCTTTCGGTAAATGGACAATCGTCGATACAGATGTAACTGTCGATACACCCTATAAGAAATTTGATCATGCATTTGTTATCGAGATGAAGGATAAAGATATTGTCAACCGTAAATATTTTGTTGAGGGTTTTGGTGAAGTTAAACGAGAAGACATCATGCAGTTAGAAGACGGTGAGTTTTTAGTCACTTCTACATTGAAGACAATCGACGAGTAAATGAAAAAAAGTTGCACTCTAGACGATAACGGGTTCTCTACCTCAAAGGAAGTACGTTTACCACAGACCTATTCGCAATAGCGAATAGGTCCCTTTTTTGTTGGTGTGTAGCCATTCCTATGACTTCATCATTAAAAAGCTTCAGCTTCGACAATGTATAACTGTCGTTGTAGAAGATGTTTATACTGCAAAGTTGGTTATTACTTAGAAAGAGAGGTCATTTTGTATTTGGGATAATTGCAGGTGTTTGCGGGGATTTGTCGAATAACTAATAATAATTAAAACTTAAAAGACTTACATAAGAGGTGTTGGTTGTGAAGAAAATTTTTATGTCCCTTTCTCTCCTTTTTATTTCTAACTTGCTTTTGATGGGCTGCAGTAATAATGAGGAAAAACTAGGGGAAATGAAGGTGAAACAATTAACCCGGATTGATGTTCAAGCAGTGAACAATGATGAAAGCTATAACGAAGCTATAATAATTACCGATAAAGATACAGTGGATTTAGCAAAAGAGGCGTTTGAACAAATTAACTGGGAACAAAATGTAAAAGCAGAGATGAATAGAAGAGAGGATGTAAAAGTAACTTTATTTTTCAATATTGACGAAAATATGCCCGAGAATTTAGTTGAATACTTCATTTGGTTTAATCAGGGGAATGAAACGGCAACAATTATTGACAGGGTTGAAAATGCTTACGGTACATTGGACAAGGAAAATGCCAATACATTGAAAAAACTAATGTTAAACAAATAAAACCATAAAAGTATTTGCAGCTTACAAAAAGTAAAAATAAAGTCAATTATTTTTTGTAAGATGCAAATACGCGTTTCATCCTACTCATTTGCTTTATAAAAAGCATCAGGCTTTCCATCTTTCATTAAGATAATGCCGTGATATAATTGAAGATCTTCATCACAACCATCACAGAAATTTATCTCGTCCTCAGACCAAAATGCATAAAAACAATCTTTTTTCATGGCTTCACGTCTATGTTTTTTCCTTAATTCAGCAATCATTTTTTTTGAATATGCCGTTGCTAACTCGATGTCTTCAAATGCATGGCGGGAACGGATTGTTTCTTCCCAATCCTCAAACATCCACCACGGTTCATAATCTGCTTTCATATAAATCACTTCAAACATTTTCAGACCTCCCTATGTAACTCTCAGTTGAATGTTCTTCATTTTAACAAACTCTCCCCTGATGTCCAATTAATTGCCTTCCCTCTAAATTCAAATGGTAGGCGTACATTGCATTTATCGGGTATAATTGAACTACTGACATGAAACTTTATTCGTTTTGAAACGTATAAAAGTATAAGGTCAAAGGAGGTCTGAACATCATGAAAGAAATCCAACAATTTATCACAAGACATTTCATCACAGCACCAATTAGCTTTGGATCATGGCTATACTTCGTTTTAGGTGCAGGTATGAATGTATTGCCGGCGACAGGCCTGTTGATAGCAATCTATTTGGGAGGAACGTTTTCCTTAAAGCAGATTCAACTTTCATCTAACTTAAAAAAACTCGGGATGTCCCGTTCTGAATACAGTCATATAAAAGGCCAAATTACTGGTGCTAAAATGAAAATCAAACGACTTAATGGCCTTTATGGACAGGTTAGGTCAGTCCAAGCATTTAGGCAGCTCCATGAAATGAACAGCCTATCTAGAAGGATTCTAGGTATCGTTCGATCGAACCCGCAAAAGTTTTACTCCGTAGAAAAATTTTTCTATGCCCATCTTGATTCCGCAGTCGAACTGACTTCGAAATATGCGTTGCTTGTCAATCAGCCACTGAAAGACAAAGAACTTCGCATCGCATTACAAAATACACGTGAAACGCTTGGTGATGTTAACAAGCAATTGGAGCAAGACTTACGAAGCGTTTTATCATCTGATATCGACCAGCTCCAAATGGAAATTGACTTTGTTGATATATCGATGAAGACTAAAAAACCGCTTCTTGAAATGAAAGGAGATACACATGATGAGCGAAAATAACCCTATGAAATCAATTGATGAGTTACTTGATAATCCTTTCGATGTTCAAGAACCCCTTCTTCCAAAGGAAATGCAAACAGAACAAAAAGAGGCTGGAACAAGTCTTAAACTTATAGATCGTCTATCCCCGGAGGAAAGAGAAAAAGCCAAAGTGCTTGCACAGCAAATCCCTGTCGGCAACTATGAGGCAATTATCACTTATGGTGCTAATGCACAAGGCGAACTTTCAAAGTTCTCCACTCAAATGCTTGATCATGTTCAGGGTAAAGATATTGGACCCGTCGGCGATGTATTGAAAGATTTGATGGGAAAACTGTCTGAAATAGATCCTGACGATTTATCAGACAAGAAAAAGTCTGGTCTTAGCAGATTATTTAATAAAGCCACTCGATCTGTTCAAGAAATGATGACGAAATATCAAAAACTTAGTACTCAAATTGACCGGATCGGTGTCCAGCTTGAACATTCGAAGCGCGGTCTTTTAGACGATGTGCAAATGCTCGATAATTTGTATGATCAAAATAAGACTTATTTTCAAGCATTGAATATCTATATAGCTGCAGCTGAATTGAAACAGGATGAACTTGCCAATGAAATTATCCCTGAAATGCGTAGGCAAGCTGAATTATCGAATGACCAAATGGCATTTCAAGAAGTGAATGATATGGCTCAATTCCTCGACAGGCTAGAAAAACGATTGTACGATTTGCAGTTATCACGCCAAATTACAATTCAGAGTGCACCGCAAATCCGGATGATCCAGCAAACAAACCAAACACTTGCTGAAAAAATCCAGTCATCTATTATGACATCCATTCCCCTATGGAAAAATCAAATTGCAATTGCGTTGACGTTAAATCGACAAATGAAAGCCGTCGAGTCTCAGAAACTGGTTACAAAAACAACAAATGATTTGCTCTTGAAAAACTCTGAAATGCTGAAAATTAATTCGATTGAAACGGCGAAAGAGAATGAACGCGGTATCATCGAAATTGATACACTTAAAAAGACGCAAGAAAACTTGATTCAGACGATTGAAGAGACACTGGTTATCCAGGCAGATGGCCGTGCAAAACGAAAAGCTGCTGAAGTAGAAATTGGACGAATGGAAGAAGAGTTAAAACAGCGCCTTCTTGCTGTCCATGATAAAACACAAAACCGTCCTGTTTAAGGACGGTTTTGTGTTTTACTTAAAGAAAGTACAGGTATTTCCAGCATTCATGTATTTCGAATTACGATTGCAAGTAGCTTCCTTAATATTCGCAACGTCTGGTCTGTGAAACTATCCACTGAGTTGGATGATGCAGTTTTATTGCCAAAAATCATTGAAAAAAGTGCTTTTTGATCAGCAGTTGGTTCTTCCGTCGAAAGGAATAGATGGATAATAGAAATACCTTTCTTTTCGGTTTCCATCACCGCTTCTGCTGTATCAATGATACCATTCCGGTCATAGCCGAACGCAGACGGCTCCCCGTCTGAGAAGACGAGCAGAAATTTATGCTTCTCCGGTCTTGCCTCAAGTTGACTCGCCATCCATCTGATTGCGAATCCATCACGATTGTCTTCATTTGCCTCGAACGATAAAATGGACAAGCCATTATCCTTATTCCGATCTATAAACGTATGCATAAGCCCGAAAATATTTGGTTGTACTTCTTTTGTTGCGTGATTTGCATCCTCATAATAAGATGATATTTCATGGCTGACACCTAATTGACGGAGGACATCGTGAAACAAAAGAACTGCCTGCTTCGTTTCATCTAATTTATCAATCATTGAAGCAGAACCATCAACTAACAGCCCGAATACCGCATCGAGATTAACCGAAGGCGCATTCTTCGTATAAAACGGTTTTGGCCGTTCATCAATGACCATCGTCGTCAATTTTGACGAGAGTCGCCCTTTCATAAGATGCTCACGTTTCGAATCCTGTTTCAAATCGATACGTTTCTTCATTTCCTCGACAAAGGAACGGACATACGGCTTCTGCTCATCTCGCCAAATGGTTAATTTTTGACGATTTTCAACTTTGTCTACAGCCTCTATGCGTTGTTCTTCGTACACGACGTTGACATGCTCTTTACCAAAGATCTTACCGGCCTTCATCTTTTGTTCACGCTTGTCGCTTTTGTCACTGTCGTCATCTGTCCAGCGATCACTGTCGTTCCCTTCCGAGCCACCAGAACCTGTTTCCTCGATTTCGGCATCCTCATTGCCTGGTGTTGCATCGTTTGCGTCACTTTTTCCTGATCTGCCGTGTTCAAGTTCAAATTCTAGATGAACGCCCGCTTCACTCTCACTTTCACGATGCCATGAACGAAAAACCTCTTCGATTGTTTCCTTTGGGCCTTCCTCACCTTTCTCAGCGTCAGACATCCCATCATGATAATGAAATACGGTATTTTCTTCCGTCATGGAATCTCCTGCTGAATAATACTGATGCACGAGGTCTCTATCGATTGAGTGCTCGAGGATACTGACGATTCTATTTGCGATAAATGTATTATCTGCTGTGTTCTTTGAATCATATGCATGCTGCAGGACGGATTGTATAAGTCCATAATCGATGGGAGCCCAGTCGATCGACGTCTCTGTTAACAGTCCTTCATGGAGGGAGATGAATAACTGATTTAGCATTGCATCGGCAAGAAAACTTTTCTTCATATTCGAAGATAACGCATTTCGATGAAAGTAGAGATAGGCATCCCTTCTTATGTCAAATGCACTTGCCGTTCCAGGTCTTTCCTTCGTAATTGTATCAATCAGTCGGAATTCTTCTAACATCAGCAATAGTTCTGAAGCAAATTTACGGAGCGGATGCAAGCTGCTTGTATGGGTGAAGTTAATCCATGCATTGACACTGAAACGCTTCCAATAACCCGCAGTCAACAAATAAATATCAGATAGACGGCCAGCATGGACTACTTCATCGGATCGGTGACGCCAAAAGACGCTCATCGAAATAATCCCTTCTTTTGGACGGAATTCGAGCAGCTTACGTTCTGTTAATTCAATGAAGGGTGCATCTGCTAATGCCCGTCCTAGTCGCTCATATAATAAAAGTGTTTTGGCATCAACCGTTTCATCATTGAATTGAATGAATCGATTCATCTTCACCATTGTGATCGCCTCATTTCACCCAAGTATCCACTAATTCCATAACTAGTCTGCGTTCGATCGTATCATCCAGCTTCTCGGCAATAGCATACTGGATGGCACGTTTAACCGGGATATGTTCAGCCAAGCCCAATGCGTCGAGTAGACTTCTCACAGATGCCGCTTCGTCAGATAGTAGTCCGTTTATTACCTGTTTTTTCAAATCATTACTGATATGAAGGAATGTCTCAATTAGTTGCTTTGATGCATTCGGATAAGTATCGGTCATGACCGATTCAAGTTGTTCTCCAGTAAGATAGGGCACCGTAAATGATACGAAACGGTTTTTCAATGCTTCATTCATCGGTGAGGTTCCAACGTATCCTTCATTGATTGCCGAGATAACTGTGAAATCTTCATGCGCATAAATGACCTCGCCTGTAAACGGGTTTGTCAACATACGTCGATGGTCCAAAACACTATGGAGAATCGGTAATGTTTCTGGTCTTGCCATATTGATTTCATCAATATATAAAATATGCCCTTTTTTCATCGCTTGAACGACTGGACCTTCGACAAATTCAATTACCGTTTCTCCATCCTTGCTAATAATTGTTTTAAACCCAAGAAGTGATTCTGCATCAAGATCGACCGAACAGTTTATACTTTGCATGGGCTGATTGAAATAATGTGAAATGGTCTGAGCTAGCTTCGTTTTCCCTGAACCGGATGGACCTTTCAGTAACACAGGCTTTTTCAATACGATACTGATAAGCACATCATCCCATAAAAAAGGACTGGGAGAGACATATCCCCCTTCTTGTATTAATCGCACCGCTTCTGCGTCATGGATCTTGTTTGAACGAAGCTGCTGTTCTTTTTCTACGATCGGGTTCATATTCCTACCTCCTATTAAAAAGCCCGCACACCAACGAACTGGGGCAGGCTTTTAGTTCTTATCTAGGCTTACCTACAGACTCAAGGTGCATAGGTTGTAAATCACATAGACAACACTAGATTGCCACAGGACGTGCGACACTTAGGCTAAGTTCGTCTGGCTATGAGGCAAAAAACACCTCCCCGCCGGATCGACTTATGTCCGTCGCTGCTGAGTAAGGTGCTTTTGCATTTGTTTATTCGAAATACGTTTTATAATAGCCTCCGACTTTACCGGTATTATCAAGAATGAAAATGAACTCATCTGTTTCATTTTTCACTTCATACTCTTTACCTGGTGTCAGAACATTGGTCACAACATATTTTTCAGCGTCTGCATGCTTACAGACCACAGTACGGATTGCGGGTGCATTCACCCAATCTTTGAATGTCATTGTTAATCACGCCTTTTCTATGGAGTGGATAAGGAAAAATCGACCCGCAAACAATAACGGGCCGATTACCTAACTATTTTTGTCTAAACTCCGGGCACCAGCCCTTCGCTTTTCGTATTAAGATCCTAGAAGAAGGTCTTCCGGGTTTTCAATCAATTCTTTTACCATTTTCAAGAAGCCAACTGAATCTTTACCATCGATAACTCGGTGGTCATAAGAAAGAGCCACATACATCATCGGACGGATTTCAACATTATCTCCAACCGCTATCGGGCGTTTTTGGATTGTATGCATGCCTAGGATTCCGACTTGTGTTCCATTCATGATTGGTGTTGACATTAGAGAACCAAATACTCCACCGTTTGTAATTGTGAATGAGCCGCCTGTCATATCTGCAATCGTCAATTTGTTATCGCGTGCTTTTTTCGCTAGTTCCACGATAGAACCTTCGATTTCAGCGAAGTTTTTACGGTCAGCGTCAATCACATTTGGTACAACTAATCCACCATCTGTCGAAATTGCAACACCGATATCATAGAAGTTCTTCAGAATGATTTCGTCGCCATCGATTTCTGCATTAACGTAAGGATATTTCTTAAGTGCAGCAACAACTGCTTTCGTGAAGAATGACATAAATCCTAGACGAACATCGTTTTGCTCGAAGAATTGGTCTTTCTTACGTGAACGAAGTGCCATAACGTTTGTCATGTCGATTTCGTTGAAAGTTGTAAGCATTGCTGTTGATTGTTTAACTTCAAGAAGACGTTTTGCAATTGTTTGACGACGACGTGTCATTTTCTCGCGAGTTACACGGCCATCTTCAGCTACTGGAGCAGCTGCTTTCGGCGCCACAGCCGGTTGTGCTTTTGGAGCAGTACCATGCGCTTCAACGTCTTGAACACGAACGCGTCCCATTGGATCGACTGGTGAAACTGCCGCAAGGTCAATGCCTTTTTCACGAGCAAGTTTACGCGCTGCTGGGCTTGCAATTGTGCGATCTGATCCGCTTGCCTCTTCAGTAGCAGCTGGAGCAACTGGTGCTGCTTCCACTTTTTGAACAGGTTCTGTAACTGGTGCAGATGGAGCTGCAGCCGGCGCGCCTGAACCTGAACCAACGATTGCGATAACTTGACCGACTTGGACTGTATCGCCTTCAGCAGCAAGATGTTCTTGGACAATTCCTGCTTCTTCTGAAATGATTTCAACGTTTACTTTGTCTGTTTCAAGTTCAACGATGAATTCGCCTTTCTCAACGCTATCACCAGGTTGTTTCAACCATTGTGCAACTGTTCCTTCTGTAATCGATTCTGCAAGTTCTGGTACTATGATCTCTGCCACAATAAATTCCTCCTCTAGTCTACCGTTACAACGGTGCAAAGCTATCTCTAATCATTCTGTAACTTTCTTTACCTTACTTCTTTAATGCTTCATCGAGAATACGGTTTTGCTCAGTCTTGTGAGATTCTCCGTCGCCTTCTGATGGGCTTGAACGATGGATTCGTCCAACATAGGATACTTTCTTACCATCCGCTATTTCACGGATGTAGTTATTTGCAAAATGCCATGATCCCATATTTTTCGGTTCTTCTTGCACCCAAACAAGGTCTTTGGCGTTTGGATAACGAGAAATGATTGCACTAATTTTATCTGCCGGGAAAGGATATAGCTGTTCCACACGAACGATATGCAAGTGATCGAAACCTTTGCCATCTTTTACGCGTTCAGCAAGATCAATCGCCACTTTTCCACTAGCGAATAAGATTTTCTCGACTTTTTCCGCTTTCTTGCCTGTTCCCGGTTGCTCAAGCACCGTTTGGAAATGGCCTTCTGTCAAATCATTGACATCAGCACCGACAAGCGGATGACGAAGGAGCGATTTCGGTGACACAATAACAAGTGGACGCATCGATTTATCACCGAGCATTTTTGCTTGTCTGCGAAGAATATGGAAATAGTTCGCCGCGCTAGAGAGATTTGCAACCGTCCAGTTATTTTCCGCACAAAGTTGCAGATAACGCTCTAATCTTGCGCTTGAGTGTTCAGGTCCTTGCCCTTCATACGCATGCGGTAATAGCAATACAAGCCCAGATTGTTGACCCCACTTAGAGTAACTTGCAGAAACGAACTGATCGAACATCACTTGTGCCATATTTGAGAAATCTCCATATTGTGCTTCCCATATAGATAACACCTTTTGGTCTTCCAAATTATAGCCGAATTCATAGCCGACAATTGCAGCTTCAGTCAAAGGACTGTTGTATGCAACGAATGACGCTTTTGAACCGCTGATATGATGAAGTGGAACGAGTTCGTCACCCGTTTTTTCATCGTGGAGCACTACATGACGATGTGCAAACGTTCCGCGTTGAACGTCTTGCCCTGTCATCCGGATTGGATTACCATCTTGAAGGATTGCACCGAATGCTAATGTTTCAGCATGTGCCCAATCAATTTTCCCTTTTCCATTGAACGGATCTTCACGACGTTTCAGGATTTTCCCAAGCTTACCAAACACATGGAAGTTTTCCGGATACGTCAGCAACTCTTCATTGATGCGGCGAAGATTAGCTTCGTCCGTACCAGTTTCAAGATCTCTTGGATACCCTGCAAGTACTTCTTCAGGTGTAGCGTTTGAAATCACTGCTTTTTCAGAAGTATGCTCTTTTACCTTGTCGTATGCTGCCTGCATTGTTGCAAAAACAGCCGCGTCCAGTTTCGTTACATCCTCTTCCGTCAAAATGTTTGTAGATGCAAGTTCAGAACCATATAGTTCACGTACTGTCGGATGCTCATGGATTGAATGGTACATAACCGGATTTGTCACGAGTGGCTCATCCATTTCGTTATGTCCATAACGACGATAGCCCAATAGATCAATCAGAATATCCTTGCTGAATTTTTGACGGTATTCGAAAGCGAATGAAGCTGCTGCGATTACTGACTCTGGGCTGTCCGCATTGACGTGCAATACTGGAACTTCATAGCCTTTTGCAGGATCAGACGAATAATGAGTCGATCTAGAATCGTAATATTCAGTTGTGAAGCCAATCATATTGTTTGCGATGACATGGATAGAACCACCCGTCTTGAATCCGCGAACACGGCTATAGTTGAATGATTCAGGAACAATTCCTTGTCCTGGGAATGCTGCATCTCCATGGATAAGCACCGCATAAGCAGCATCTGTTTCGAGTACAGGAATTCCGGGATTATCCGTGTTTTCCTGAGCAGCTCTTGTTTGACCTGTGACAACAGGATTGACGACTTCCAAATGGGATGGGTTGTAAGCAAGGAAACGCTGCATGCCCGATTGGCCTTTATATAAGGCGCCCATATGGTATTTCACATCGCCAAACCAACCGCGTGTTGTTTCAAGCGAACCGTCCGTTGGAAGGAAAGCATCTTCAGGAACGCCTGCAAATTGCGCAAACATCATTTCATAAGGCTTATTTAAAATATGAGTAAGTACATTCAAGCGACCGCGGTGAGCCATCCCAATCAATACTTTTTTCGTTTTATGTTCTTCAGAAAGTCGAACCAGTTCGTCAAGGAAGACAACTAGTGTATCCAGGCCTTCAATAGAGAATCGTTTCGCTCCAACGAAAGTGCGGTGGATGAATTTCTCAAACCCTTCAATTTTCGTCAGTCGCTCTAGAAGTTCTTTTTTCTCTTCTGCAGATAATGCAGTGGAAACGTTTCCGTTCTCGATTTTGGATTGAATCCAGTTTCTTTCTTCTTCATCGATCACATGATCAAACTCATAGGCGATTTTCCCTGTATACAATGACTTCAAATAATTTACTGCTTCAAGTCCATTTTCTACCCTTGCAGGAACATTTTTAAAGAAAAGAGATGCTGGCATTGCTTGTAAATCACTTTCCGTAAGTCCATAGGTAGAAAGTTCAAGACGTGTTGAATCTTTTGGACGATCGCTAAGCGGATAAATATCTGCCGCAAGATGTCCGTATGTACGGATGGCAGTCTGTAATTGATAGGCGGACATTACTTTTCCAAAATCACCGAGAGCAACCGCCCCAACCGCTCGGTCCTGTTCAGTGTTACTCATTTCAGGCGCACCAAAACGGCTGAACATCTCGGCAAGTTCAGCGTCAACAGAGTCAGGTGACGTTTTAAACAATTCATACATTTCCATTACATACCCAAGGTTCGGACCCGAAAAAGCAGCGTACGGGGAACGATGAGCGTCGGCATTGTTCGACATGTAAAATGACCTCCACATTTGCCAATAGGCATATTGTGCTTATATTTTTTATCCTTGTTAATTTTACCACGCAAACACTCTAACTGAAAGGGTTTAGCGTTATCTTATAAACTTTATTACCGTGAACTACAATACACCGGATTTGCATTACTTGCAACCAGTCGTTATGTCATTGGAAAATAGCCGACTGTCTATTCCAGCTATTTTCGGTATGACAGGATCATTTCAACCATTTCTTCCGGTGTTTTAGGCGTTGCGACTTTTTCCATATTTACTAGTAAGTTGTCTTTCTCTTCTATAAATGAAAAGAATTCCTCAGATAATGGACGTAGCCCTATGTCCTCTTCTTTCAAAACGTGAGCAAGATTGAGTGATTTGAAATGAGAAGCATTCAAAATTTGATCTCCTCTGCTTTTTGCGGCAGAGAGCGGAATAAGGAGCATTGGTTTACGTAATGCCAGCAATTCAAAGATTGCATTTGATCCAGCTCTTGAAACTGCAAAATCGGATGCTGCTAATAAATGCGGAAGTCCATCTGTTACATATTCAAATTGTGTATAGCCGGGTATATCTTCGAGCATTTCATCCAAATTCCCTTTCCCGCACAGATGAATCACATCGAATGTAAGCAAAATGGCGGTTAAATCTTTCCGGACTGCTTCATTCAGAACAGCTGAACCCTGACTTCCACCCATGATAATAAGCACAGGCTTTTCTCCTGACAATCCCGAAATGCGCAGGCCCTCTTTCCGGTCCCCATCGAACAACTCGGGTCGGATGATTGCACCGGAGCAAGTAGCTTTTCCCGCAGGCACATAATTTAATGTTTGTTCGAACACTGTAAAGATATGATTGGAAAAAGGCAATGCCATTTTGTTCGCAAGTCCTGGTGTTACGTCAGATTCATGGATAACAACTGGCACTTTCGCCATTTTCGCTGCCAATACGACAGGTACTGATACGAAGCCGCCTTTAGAGAAAATAATTTCAGGTTTGACTTTCCTGATGATTGCTAACGCTTGAAGTACACCCGCACCCACACGAAATGGATCTGAAAAGTTTTTCATAGAGAAATAGCGTCGCAGTTTCCCACTTTGAACGGCATGATAAATTACTTCGGGATGACCGTCACGAATCAATTCATTTTCGATTCCGTTATGCGATCCAATGTAATGTATTTCGTAGCCTTTTTCACTGAACACAGGGATTAGAGCCTCATTTACAGACACGTGCCCTGCCGTTCCGCCCCCTGTTAATAATATTACCGGCCGTTTCATGGGCCATTCACCTCTTCTACATTAAGAAATATAGTGTAACTTTACTTTACCCCATTGCCATTATAGCAAACGAAGCATGGTACAATGGTGTTTAATTGTTGAATAAAGGGTGATTAATTTGGAAAACACAGTTCCACTAAAGAAAAAACCGTTCAGATTGGCGACAATCGTCTTGCCAATACTCGTTACACAAGTCGCTCTGTATATGATGACGTTCTTCGATATTCTTATGACAGGACGATATGATACATACCATCTTGCCGGCGTTACTATTGGATCTTCTTTCTGGGTACCCGTCTATACAGGGCTTGCTGGAATTTTAATGGGGCTTACACCAATCATTGCTCAATACATTGGAGCACGCCTCCACGAGGAGGTTCGGCCTTCCGTTCAACAAGGCCTTTACGTATCGGTCGCACTGGCTGCAATCGTCTTTGCCATCATTCTATTCGCAGTTGCACCTATACTAGAAGCAATGCCACTCGAAGCTGAAGTTCGCATTGTGGCAGCAGACTATTTGAAAGGGATGAGCTTCGGTCTCCTTCCCCTCTTTGCCTATACTGTGCTGCGCTCGTTTTTCGATGCGCTTGGGGCGACACGCGTTTCGATGTTCATCATTTTATTATCTGCCCCTATTAATATCTTCATAAACTATCTGCTTATTTATGGGAATTGGGGTTTTCCTGAACTTGGCGGTGCTGGGGCTGGATATGCATCTGGCATAACGTATTGGCTCGTGTTTTTCATTGCTTGTTCCGTCGCTTGGAAGCGTAAACCGTTTAAGGAGTACGCACTATTCAAAGGATGGGAAAAGGTTTCATTTAGAAAATGGAAAGTGATTTTATTCATTGGTGTGCCAATCGGGATTTCAATATTTGTAGAGACAAGCATCTTTTCCGCCGTCACGCTGATGATGAGCAACTATTCAACGGCAGTTATTTCTGCACATCAGATTGCACTTAATTTCACCTCGCTTTTGTATATGCTGCCGCTAAGCATTTCGATGGGTGCGACAATACTCGTCGGACAAGCTGTCGGTGCAGGTCAGATGCGTGATGCTAAACAATATAGTTTTCTCGGTGTCGGGCTTGCTATTGTGTTCAGTTTTATATCGATTGCAATACTTCTCGTTTACAGGGCGCCAATTGCTTCCCTTTATACGACAGACGGGCAGATTATCGGACTGGCAACACAGTTCTTCATCTATGCTGCGCTATTCCAATTGTCAGATGCAATCCAGGCTCCTGTCCAAGGTGCGCTAAGAGGCTATAAGGATGTCAATATGACGTTCATCATGGCGATTGTATCCTATTGGGTACTCGGTTTACCAATCGGCTATCTGATGGCGACGTTTACGGATCTTGGCCCATATGGATACTGGATAGGACTAATCGCCGGACTAACTGTGGGTGCAATTACACTTACTTTACGACTTGTCTACATTCAGAAGAAAAAGTTTGTATAAGAACTGCATAGTATCATCTAATGAAAAAATTCCGCTACTGGATAATAAGTAGCGGAATTTTTCGTTTCAATTAAGGATACCCGTTCGGACGATTTCTGCCTTTACCTTAATTTTAATATCCATGTTTACATAGGTGTCGTGCCACTTTCCTTTTCCCCAAATTTCCGGATGGAATGCCCGAACGGTCTGGCCGAATCCGATGGGATCGCTTTCCGCCTCCTGCAGCTTATCTATCACTTTTTGAAAGTCTTTTGTTAATTCTTTTGACAGGAATTCATTTACTTCAATTTGTGTTTTTTCATACTCCAAATGATTGTGCGGAAATTCTTCTACCGAAAATTTAAATTTATAGGAAAGATCAATACGCCCATCTTTTATATCCCATTTCTTTTTGGATTTAACATATTCAACTGTGATCGGATACTTGACCCCATCCTTCTCCCATATATAAATGAATTGCAAGTACTTATTCTTCTTTTTTTGCAACCCTTGAAGAATAGCCGATTCTTTACGATCAAGATAATGACCGGAAAAGACCTTATCTTTGAACAAAGCAGTTCCGAAAACTTCCGGAAAACCGGTTTCCTTTGCAATACGTACAGCCGGTAGCGCTACGTCAATTCCTGCATCGAACAAATAGGTTCCCATCTTCTGCAAATCCAGATCAGGAATAAGCGAAAATTTGATGGAAGTATCGAGCAAACCTCTATAAAATTCCGGCGGGCTCATTGGAAGCATGCCTAACTTATCGAAGTACTCTTTCATATCCCCTTTCGCAACTATAAGCCTTCCACTTAAACGATTACGGGGAGCTCTAAATAGAACATCGAGATAGTTATATACATCATGCTTTGCAGCCTTTTCTGATATGAGAGCAACTTCGAGTTGAGAGACATCGAGCATTTCATTCGTGTGGGTGAAAGCATTGTTCCGTGAAGCACGTAACGAAATGCCTTTTCCTTCAGCAGTTGCATAAGTAATGGATTCTTCCTCAATCGAAGCAAATGAGTAAAATCCGTCAATAGCCCCTGGTCCGCCATCGATTCCCATTAAGGGCACAATCGCTACATCCCTGTATAACACTTCATCCCAGCAACCGGCAAGAAGCAGACAAGATGACAGGATAATAATCAGTTTTGTCAAATGCTCTTCCTCCTGTTCACGAGTATGATAATTACCGGCAAAACGATGGCAAACAATAAATGGGCGAAAACAAGTGAGTCCTGCAATTTTTCTGTTGCTTCCTTTGTTAAACTAAATAGCGGAAGAAGCATAAGAAGGGCATGAAAGATAATGATGTCTCGTTTACTATGCTTTTTATTATGCATCCGATGGACGAAAAGAGCTGAGAATGAAAAAAGAGTAATCGTGATGATGCTCCACGACATCCAGATGTAGATAAAGAACAGGTCCAACCTTTCAATAAACGACACCTGTTGCGATTTCAAAATATACATAAGCGGTTCAGGAATCATAAGCATGTCTTCCCGTGCGAAAAAAAGAGTCGTAATCAAAATTGTAAACATGAAAAAAAGCAGCCAGATCATTTGGTATATAAACAAAGGTAGTCCTTTTACTTTACGATCAGGATCAACAAAGCGGCGGTAAATTAGAAATAATTCAATCCCAATAAACGCATACTGAGCTTTCAGCATCCCCTCGCCCCATTGTGCTACTGACGCTTTAATCGATGGAAATAGATATGTCCACTCTAGATCCCTCCAAGACAATGCCAGAAAAAAGAGAAATAACGGGATGAGCGGAATGAGAAGGACACTTAGATTCATCGTCGTTTCCGCCCTCGACAAGTTTGCGTAAAGAGAAATAATAACCATAAGGGCGATTACTATAAATTGCGGAGTATTTGGAAAGGCCCATGCTGCCAGCGTATAGTCGACATAGGAAATGAACGTTACAGTCAAGAAAAGCCAATACCCCTTATACAGCCACGACATAATCGGACCTAATATAAAACTCGGATAGAAACGTTCATAAAAGAGAAGTAAGGCATAATGGAACAAGCCCGCTACAAGGAATATTATCCATGCATCTCTGCCTGCCGCCTTTATCAGCGGCCCTTGAAATGAGATGAATACAGTTCCGGTTTGTGCAACGAATAGAAAGAGAAAAAATTGAGTCCGCGAAATATTGATATTCACGATTTCCCACCATTCCCATCATCCGAATCTTCTCCGTGTGTGAACGTTTTCTGTTGCTTTTCCGGTTGGACATAAGGTAAGCGTAAAAATATATCTTTAAAGCGAGATGCATCAAAAGGAATAATGGGTGAGAAATAAGGCTGTTTTAGAGACGACAAATTCATCAGATGGATGAATAGTACGAGTGAACCGATGACCATTCCAAAAAAACCGAACAGTGACGCAGCTAGCATGAATGGAAAACGCAAGATACGAATGGTCGTGTTCATTTCAACAGAAGGAACGACAAAACTTGAAATTGCAGTCATGGCGACAACGATAACCATCAGATTGGAAACTAGTCCCGCACTGACAATCGCATCTCCAATGACAAGCCCGCCCACGATGCCTATTGTCTGCCCAATCGGTGTCGGCAAGCGTATACTGGCTTCTCGTATCAGTTCAATGAACAATTCAAGCAGAATAGCTTCGAAAATCGGCCGGTAAGGTATCTCATTGATTGCCAGTTTCAGCTTTTGACTTAACTCAAGGGGAAGTATTTCAGAATGAAAACCGACGACTGCAATATAAAATGCCGGAAGAAAGATTGCAGTGATAAAGCTCAGAAGCCTGACCATCCGGTAAAAGGACCCGACAAGGAACCTACCATTAAAATCATCCGGCGACTGATAAAATGAAAAGAATGTCACCGGTGTGACAAGACAGGTCGGTGTGTGATCAGTAAAGATTGCAATTTTCCCTTCAAGAAGATTCGCAACAACCCGATCAGGCCGTTCTGTATTCAAAAACTGGGGAAACGGTGACCAGACACTATCTTCTATATAGTCTGCAAGCTGTCCTGCACTGATTATCATGTTCGACTTGACATCTTCCAATCTCATTTTCAACTCTAAGACAATATCCGCATCCGCAATCGACTCGATGTAAATGTAGTTGACTTGGGAATTCGAGTCATTGCCAAGGCGGACCGTTCTTACAACGAGATCTGGAATAGCCAATCTCTTTCGAATGAGTGATATATTCTTTTGGAAACTCTCCACAAAACCTTCATGCGACCCTCGGATGACATGTTCATTGATTGGTTCGTCAGGTGACCGAACAGCATAGCTTCCAACCGAAATCTCCAAAAGTAAATTGGTTTCCGGAAAAAAGACGGCCGTCTTACCATTGCAAACTATTTCAATGAGATCCGTTACGGAGAATGCTCTGATCTCCGATACGGCTGTCTTACCCCAATCTTTCATTCCCTCTTTTGCCCTATTCTTGATAATTTCCATCTGTCTGTTGATTTGCTCGCCTTCAGACAAAGAAGTGAAATAGCAGATGACCCCCATCCCGACAGGCCACTCAATTTCTTGAACGAATAAGTCTTCAGTGTCGTGAAATATTTTTTTTATGTAAGATACGAGTTCATTTTTAGGAACCATATTTCCCACTGCCTTCACCCCATAAGTGCAGTATCGGTTCATTAAAAACCTTTTATTCAAAAACGGATCACGATTGGAAAGTTGATTTCCAATCGTGATCCGTTTAAATATTCTTGTTTTGCTTATTTCTGAATAAACTGTTGTGTCCAGTAGTTGCCGTTTTTGTCATAACCGATACCGATATGAGTGAAACCGGGCGTTAAAATATTTTGTCTATGCCCAGGTGATTCCATCCATCCTTTTACGACTTCTTCAGCTGAACGTTGGCCCATCGCAATATTTTCCGCTGCCGATTTATATGTTACACCATTTGCCTTCATTTGATCGAACGGAGACCCGTATGTAGGGCTTGTATGAGAAAAGTAATTTTTTGATGCCATGTCTGCCGATTTTTGGCGTGCAGAGTTCATCAACTTACTATCCGTTTGCAATGGTTTGAGACCAGCTTTTTGTCTCTCAGCATTTGTTAAATCAAGCACTGCTTTCTCAATCGCAGAAATAGATGCATCTTGAGCTGTTTCTGCAGGTTTAACAGGTGCGACCTCAGCAGGTTTTTCTGGTGCTGGTGCCGGTGCTGGAGTTGCTTCTGGCTTCGGTGCTTGAACTGGTTTAGACGTGGCTGGTTTTTCGACCGGCTTGGCTGTAACTGGTTTCTCCACCGGCTTGACCTGGACTGGTTTTTCTGTTTGCTTGTCTGGAGCTGATGGAGCGACCCCTGTATTTTTTGTGATAGATTCCTTCAAATTGGAAAGCTGCTCAAAAGTAAAGCCTTTTTCGAGCAAAGTATCATAGAAGTCAGACAGTTCGTCCCCTCCTATATAGCATTGAATGTACTGTTGTGTTTTTTGCACCTGTACATTATTATCCGAATATGAAGCTTCTACACTATTGTTGTTCGGCAGTAAGAGTGCCGAACCGAGCATGAGTACTGCAATTGATTTTTTCATCTCATTACTCCTCCCTTCGCAAACTATCATAACGCGTGGGAGATTCAGAATATCGGATTTTATTTCCAGTCCAACCAGTTCTTAAATAAATACCCTAACAAAGGACATCATCTCCTGCGAGAATGGATAAGTTTGGTCAACTCCCCTTACTTTTCTTCTAAAAAGGGGTTGACGCCCTTATAATTAATCGTTTCTATTCCTTCTCCGATGATTACAAGACGGGGCTCCATCCTGACATATTCAGGCAACCAGTTCACCATTCCATAAGCATATTGAAATAAAAAAGGGTTTTTAGAACCGCTGATCGGGACATACCCTTTCATTCTATACACTGTTTCTGGGAGCGACCTGACCCAATTCTCGAATTCTTCCTTATTAACGCTCTCAGAAAATGTAAGAAGCTTTGAGGAAAGCGGCAAACCTTTTCCAGATATTATCTGTTTATCACTCATTTTCTTCGGAGAATCTAGGGCCTTTTCAATGAAAGAGAAAGCTACTTTTGCACCTGTCGTCTGTACTATCGCTGCAGAATCATTAAAATTTGACAGCTCAAAAGTCACAGTTGCCATTTCCTCTTCGGTCAGAAGATCGACCTTGTTAGCTAGCAGTAAATGGGCATGGCGGATTTGTTCCATGAATAAAGCTCGGATTTGCGGAGATAGCTTGTCTCGCTCCAGCCAACGCTTTGAATCAGCAACCGTGACAATTCCTTTTATATTGAGCCGATCAGCGAATAACGGAGAGTAGATCGCATCCAGCGCCTCCACTGGATGGGCGGCACCTGTCGTTTCAATCAGGATGACATCGATATCATCATTTTCTTCAAGGAGCCCTTGGAGTTGCGCCTCCGTTTTTTCAGAACCTGTACAACAAATGCACCCATCAAGAAGTTCTTTAAGAGGGACCCCCCCTTCCCCTTCAACCGTATTAGAATCAAAAGGCAAAGCCCCAAATTCATTCATCAATACGGCAGGTTTTTTCCCTTGTTCTTTTAATTGTTCAATCGTATGAAGTAACAGCGACGTTTTACCACTGCCAAGAAAGCCGCTAAATAAGTAAACATCAATCATTAGTTATACCTCTTTTCATTAATTTAGAACAGTCTAAGCGACGTGTTGTTTTAGACCGTATGGACTAGACATACTAAAAGCGCCCCTTCCTATTAGGATTGGACGCTTTTAGTTATTTCCCTACTTTTTAAGCAAAACTTCTTTTGCTTTCATCAGCTGTGGATCCTCATCTTGGATTTTCGTCCGAAGTTTTTCCATCAGACCATAAGTTGTATCCCCCAAAAGAATACCGGTTGCTTCAAGAGTTAAATCTTTTTGAAGCTTTTTGACGGCCTGTGTTGTTTTCTCGTCGTATAACCCATCAACTTCACCCGGTTCATAACCGACTGCTTCTAGCATTTCTTCCGCAGCTTTAATGGATGATGATAACATGCCATTTTTCATTTCCACTGCTGGATCGAGGAATGGAAGCATTGCATAGGAAGGATAGGGAACTTTAATATCTGGCTCAATTCCTTTTTTGTGAATCCAATTGCCGTTAGGAGTTAGCCACTTAGCCGTTGTAAGTTTTAAATTCGAGCCATCCACAAGGTCTTTCGGCGTTTGAACAGTCCCTTTACCAAATGTTTTCACTCCGATAAGCGGTACTCCTGCCGATTCTTTCAATGCGCCCGCAAGGATTTCTGAAGCCGAAGCACTGCCGTCATCAATGACAAGCGCGACTGGAACTTCAACTTTTCTTCCTCCGGCTGCCGTAATTACTTCTGCCTTTTCACCTTTTCCTTCAAATTGGAATATATTCTTTCCGTTTTCCACGAAAAGGTCTGAAATATCGATAGCAGTGTCAAGTCTACCACCTGGATTTTGCCGCACATCCACAACTAATCCTTTCATGCCTTCCGCTTCCATCTCGTCTAGAGCGACAAGCAGTTCATCATAAGTCCCTTCAGAGAAGCTGGTGATATGAATATGTGCAATCCCATCGTCTAGCATTTCTGCGTAGACTGTTTCAATTGGAATAACGTCCCGCTTGATTTTTACATCGACCGGTTCGACTGCTTCTCCGCGCTTGATGCTTAAAGTGACAGTTGTCCCTTTTTCGCCCCGGATTAGAAGAACCGCTTCGGATGAAGACATTCCTCGGATACTTTCATCATTGACCGCAATGATTATATCGTTCGGTAATAATCCTGCCCGCTCCGCGGGTGAATTCTTTATAGGCGAAACGACGCTAATGTACCCATTTGCCTCTTGAATTTCAGCGCCAATTCCTTCGAAGCTTGATGAAATACTTTCATTTAATTGTTTGGCTTCCTTCTGATTCAAATAATCGGAATAAGGATCACCAAGCGCATCGATCATCCCATTGATGGCGCCATCAATGATTGCTGTTTCGTCAATATCTTCGAAATAATTCACTTTCATTTCATCATAGGCATTATACAACTTTTCAAATTCTTTCCGGTCTTTTACCATTTGCTTTTGCGGACTCACAACTTCAACAACTTTACCATCACCTGTTGTTAGCACGAAAAACGTGATAGCGGCAGTGGCCACTACGAGTCCGAACACAAGCATGACAAAGGAGAACGGTTTTAGTTTAATGAATCGTTTTGCTGGTAGTTGACGATTTGGCTCATTTTCTTGTTCATGGCCATTATTCTCTTCCATCCCATTCCCCACTCTCTACTCTTATTAAGAAAACGTAAGGTGCCCTCTAAGACGTAACAGGTATAAAACGGAACGGCGAAGCGGCGTTTTTTGTCCAGCAGGATGCAGGTCAATCCTTCCTAGCTGGCTCGACTTATAACCCGAACGTCTGGCGCCTGGAGCCTAGACACTAGCCCAGGATGAAAAACATATTCTTTCCTTAAAAAAAGGACCGCAGTATTGCGGGGCGGTCCTTTTTATGATTATTCTTGGATTGCTGCTTCAAGAGCTACTTCAATCATATCGTTGAATGTGGTTTGACGCTCTTCTGCAGATGTTGCCTCACCTGTTAGCAAGTGATCGCTCACAGTTAGGATTGCTAGTGCTTGGCGTCCAAATTTCGCAGCAAGCGTATACAATGCTGCCGCTTCCATTTCAACTGCAAGTACTCCATATTGAGCCCATTTTTCATGTTGCGCATATTCATTGTAAAATACGTCTTCTGTAAAAACGTTACCAACTTTCAATTTAAGCCCTTTTTTTAGCCCTGCATTATATGACTTCAAAAGAAGATCGAAGTTTGCAGTCGGTGCATAGCTAATACCATTGAATATGATTTCGTTCATTTTAGAATCTGTGGAAGCACTTTGTGCAAGAATGACGTCACGTACATGAACGTCCTTCTGAATCGCACCACAAGTACCGACACGAATTAGTTTCTGCACGTCATATTCTTGCATTAATTCTGTTACATAAATAGAAATTGATGGAACACCCATGCCTGTCCCTTGTACTGAAATACGTTTTCCTTTGTAAGTTCCAGTATAGCCAAACATATTACGGACTTCGTTGTAAAGTGTAACATCCTCTAAGAATGTTTCTGCGATGTATTTTGCACGAAGCGGATCTCCTGGAAGCAAAATCGTATCTGCAATGTCACCCTTTTTTGCATTGATATGTATACTCATAATGAAAAGCCTCACTTTCAAATTTTCTTTTTCAATCATACATTCATCTATACCATTATGCAATGAAGATGAAGGTGTTGCTTACAAGAAACGCTCTTCGTATAACAGAAAAAGCTCGTCGAAAATAACGGATGGCATTTTTGCATCCGCCTTTTCTTCAATATAACGTGATAAAGGATCAAAAGCCTTTTCTTCTTTCGGAAAACTGGAATCATTAAACATGTGTTCTGCAAAAACCGATTTTAAATCATCGATCGCCCCACCGCGGAAGGATAGGGCGAATCTGTAAAAGGATCGATTCATCCATTCATCTCCTTTCCGGCTGACATTATTTAAAACAGTTTTGAATATTCTCCAAAGCCTTCTTCTTCAAGACGGTCAACGGGTACAAAGCGGAGTGCGGCAGAATTGATGCAATAACGCAGTCCGTCTTCACCAGGACCATCTGGAAATACATGACCAAGATGTGAGTCTGCTGTTTTACTGCGTACTTCTATTCGTTTCATCCCATGAGTTGTGTCGGTTTTCTCTACAACTTCTACTGTTTCAATCGGTTTTGTGAAGCTTGGCCACCCGCAACCAGCATCATATTTATCTTTTGAACTGAATAGAGGTTTTCCTGAAACAATATCGACATAGATTCCATCTTCGTAATGACTGTCATATTCGTTACGGAACGGTGCTTCTGTCCCGTTTTCCTGTGTGACGTGATATTGTAAATCAGTTAATTTATTTTTCAGGTCATCTTTCATTCTTCTTCACCCCAGTTTTCAGATTTAAACCGTTCCCGGCCTGACCCAGTTGCGTACCGATTGTAATGTGTTGGATTTTTCATGTAATAGTTTTGATGTCCCTCTTCAGCTGCGTAAAACGGATTCGCAGGTAGAATATCTGTTGCAACAGGTTTATCGAACTTACCTGTTGCATCCAATTCAGCCTTTGTTTGCTCAGCGAGTTGCAGTTGCTCGGGGGTATGATAAAAAATTGCTGTCTGATAGGATTCTCCGCGATCAAAAAACTGACCGCCGGAATCGGTTGGATCAATCTGTTTCCAAAAGATGTTGAGCAGTTCACTGTAGGAAATGATTTCATCATCAAACGTAATTTGAATTGCTTCACGGTGGCCCGTAGTATTCGTACAGACAAGTTCATATGACGGATTTTCGATTTCGCCGCCCGTATAGCCAGAAATAACTGCAAGGACACCATCATATCTGTCAAAGGGTTTCACCATGCACCAAAAACAACCTCCTGCAAACGTAGCCAATGATTTCGCCATTGTAAAACCTCCCCTATTCTTTAGGAACTATTATTTCTAAGATAATCTCATCATCTGCCAAGTTGAATGTTTTTGCTTTTACTTGTAAATCGCCTGAGACTGGGATTTCCGAAAGGTCTATAAATAATTCCTCTTCCTTAGGACGAACAATCATCCACGGAGGAAGTTTCACAGAATCCCGCAGTATTTTTAAAACAGTCGAGGGAGGGATGTTCAATTGACCTATCTCCATCGAGGATTGTTTCAATATTAAGTTACCGTCTTCACGTACAATCGGGTCAAAATGCATAATGACCGGCAATGTATAAGAGAACACTGTCATTTCCGAAAATAGGACTACATCTTCTCCGACTTCCATCGTTACTGGAAGCGGTTCACCTTTTACCGCTTTTTGAATATACGTATTTGCAATTCCTTCAAAATCTTCCTTAGTCGCCGTCACTGTCAGAACATGGTCTGACGGGTCCGCCGCTTTCATTTTCGGAAGCGGTTCCGATTCCGCGGAAGATCCGATAAGTACTATCACTGCCGCAATGGCTGCTGCGATAATTCCTGCAAGTACAAAAAACCCAATTTTCCATCGATTCATGCGATCAGCTCCTACATATCCAATTCCCCGCCCGATAATTCTTGCAAGCCGCATTCTTTCAGCTTTTCAAGGTAACGTCCCGACATCGCGTCATACCCCTTTGCATTCGGATGAAAGAAATCGGTGTGGTACACCATGTCCGTATTTGAATCGAACAGGTCTATGACAGGAATAAAACACGACTTCCCATCCATGGTTGCACGGACTTCAATCGCTTCATTCCAGTCAGTAATAATTTCTTCAAACTCATTGGATTCATCCGTCACAATTGAAAATGGATTGTATAAACCGGCAACAATAATGATCGCATCGCCATTCAAATCTCGAATTATCGTAAATAATTCATCGAGCCTGCTTTCAAACTTACCAAGTTCAAGATAAAACGGTTCTGTCTTCAAATTAAACAAGTTTGCTTTAACGACTTTCATAATATCGTTTCCACCGATTGTCAGAAAGATCAGATCCGCATTTTTTACAGACGTTTGAATTTCGAAATCGCCAAGCTTTTCGATAAGCTGATCACTTCTTCGACCTCGCTTGGCCAAATTATCCGCATCGACATCCTTAACTCCCTTCCATTCAATCATCCTGCCGGTAACACGCCCAAAATAACCTTCTTTTTTCAATTCATCTCCGACGCCCTGTGTCAACGAATCCCCTAGACCAATTACATGGACTTTTTTCGGAATGAAGTACCCGGGAATTTTCCATTCGGTAAATGCGATTTCAGGTCGCTCAGAAAAAACACCCGTTTTTTTAATTACTATTTGCTGGCAACCGGACAAAAATAATGAGAAGGCGATCACAAACAAAAATACTCTTCTCATAAGTAGAGTTCCCCTTTTCTTCAGTAAAGAATCATTTGTTATTCTGCGTAATACATGAAGCCTATCGCACCTTCACCGGTGTGTGTACTGATAATCGGCGCCGTAAATGTAAGTTTCACAT
>DYWT01000201.1 GCA_020742515.1 Sporosarcina psychrophila | reverse complement strand
AAATCAGGATCTTGCCCTCGAACTTCTAAAAAGTATGCACTAAGTTCTAGTAATGATTCATCTTTTGTGACTTCATAGAGCTTAACTAGGGCTAATTCAATTTCTTGATGCCCATCCGCTCCATTAATTTTTCCTTCTTCGTCTCCAAAATGATTTTTTATACATTGGACGAATTGATTAGAAACCGTTATGAGTCGTTCACTACCCGTTGCTTTATAGTGAGCTACTGCAGCTTCAATCAAGTGTCCTGCACAATAAAGTTCGTGACTTTCAAACAATCTTCTAAATTTTAACTTTGGGTTGTTAATTTGGTAATACGTACTAATATAACCATCTTCATCTTGAGCCGCTTCAATTAAAGAAATGACTTCATCCATCATCGACAACAACTTTTCGTCCGGATGAATGGCGTAGGAATTAGAGGCCGCCTCTAACCATTTATAAACATCACTATCTTGAAAAAGCCAACCATAATGATCTCCCTCAGCAAGCCCAGCTGCAATTTTTAAATTTTGAATTGCATGGCTTTTCTCACTAGGGATATTTTCGTCGTCTCTTTCTTTATCAATCGTAATATTTTCTTGGTCATGTAAAACATTCCACTGGTAAGGAATCATTTCATCTCTAATTAACTTAAAGTATCTTTCCCAAAATTTGTCGTTTACTTTAATACTCATTATATACTCCCTCGTATAATAAGATTAGTCTTAAATGGCTAATCTTTTTTTACTATATTTGTCATTTAAGGCTGACTTAAACCTGTAACTCTTATGAGTTATAATTGTTTCGTATAGATAGAGGTCGTAGTTAAACTCCTTGAAGCTTCGTCTTCCTTTTAAAGACTGACGCCTCTTCTCTACGGACAGTATATGTATGAGCTGGATAGAACATTGTTTCTGAATCTCACACGAGGCTATATCGTCCATAGAGCTAAGAGGAGAACCCCTATCTGAATTTTTAGTAGAAAGGTTGATTCGAATGTTTTTTGTAGGTATTGATATTGGGAAACGAAACCATGAAGCGGCGATTATTGATGAACAGGGAAAGCCTATAGGAAAACCTATTCGCTTTAGCAACACGAAAGCCGGCAGTGAAAAATTACTGCAATTCATCAATGACCATGACTTATTACCTGATAACTCCATGATTGGTTTAGAGGCTACTGGACATTATTGGCTTTCTGTATTCTCTTTTCTAACCGCTTTAGAATTTAATGTAGTTCCTTTCAATCCCATTCAATCCGATACTCTCCGCAACTTCTATATCCGCAAAACGAAAACTGATACCATCGATGCCGTGTTAATCGCACAAGTGGTTCGGATGGATTTACCCGATCAAACGTATTTGCCTTCCGAAGATATTGTACGCCTAAAGCAATTATCCCGTTTCCGTTACAGCATCGTTGACCAAACTTCTGATCTCAAAAGAAAAGTGATTGCATCTTTAGACCAAGTGTTTCCAGAATACGAAACACTTTTTTCAGATATGTTTGGAAAGTCATCCACCCAACTGTTGCTTCAATCCCCCTTGCCTGAAGATTTACTCGAGATTGACGCTCAGAAGTTGATTGATCTTCTTAATGAAGCCAGTAATGGCCGTTTAACCATTGAAAAATCAACCCAGAAAGTTCATCAATTAAGAGATTTAGCGCAAGATTCCTTTGGAATCCGAGTCGCAACCGATGTTTATAAACTTCAAATCCAATTATTACTTCAGCAGATTCTTCTTTTAGAAGAACAACTGAAAACAGTTGAAGATGAAATGGCTGAATTGGTTGCCGCCCAAGATCAATATTTAACCACGATTACGGGGATTGGCCCCGTTACAGCAGCTGTGATTCTCTCTGAAGTGGGCGACATTCATCGCTTTGAACGCCCTAATCAACTGCTTGCCTTTGCGGGTTTAGACGCTTCCGTTCATCAATCGGGTGACTTTACAGGTACGCGTAATAAACTCTCTAAACGAGGTTCTCCATATCTTCGACGAGCCATTTGGCAAGCGGCCTTTATCGCTTCGAATCGAGATCCTGCGCTGTCTCTTTATTATCAAAACTTACGAAAACGTGGAAAGCATCATGGAACAGCCGTTGGGGCTGTATGTCGGAAACTTGTCAATATTATCTTTGCGGTTTGGACAAAAGGAAAACCTTATGAAGTGCATATAAATCCTGACTTAAAAACTGATTGAGATTATTTTTTTGAATAGTTTTTTCAGGGTTTATTTAGGTTGCCTTTCTTTAAAAGCAATAACATAAATTCCTTCAAAATCACACTTCAGAATCACGTCCTAAACTTTCAATTTATTCCTTGACATCTTTATAGCTGGCTTTCTATCTTCTTAAATGGTGGGGTTGACGTTGGTTCAACTCATCCGCATAAGGCATATACACTTCACGCATAATATCGACAATAGAGCGTCCCTCATTTTCACGAACTTCTTCAACGTTGAACTCCCGTAAAATAATGCCTTCATCCATTAAAATCACACGATCAACGAGAAACTCAATCTCATGGATTTCATGTGTCGTAATTAAGACGCCTTTATCTTCAACTAAATAAGAAGTAAAAACTTCAGCAATCTGTTCACGAGTAAAAATATCAATCCCAGAGAAAGGCTCATCCATCAAAATATAATCGACATCTAAAGAAAGACCTAATAAAAGATTTACTTTCGCAACATTTCCTTTGGATAAAGTGCTAATTTTATCTTCTATATTCAAACGGAAAAAAGTTAAAATCTCTTGTGCCCGCTCTTCATTCCAGGTGTCGTAAAATTCCTGCATAAACGCCATCGCTTCTTTGATTTTCATTTCCGGAAGCATAATGGCAGCATCAGGAATAAAAGAAATCTTCTCATAAACTTTTGGATTGAACTTTTCTCCATCAATCAGAATCTCTCCGCTAGTCATGGGAAGTAAATTCATAATATGGTTTAAAATTGTTGTTTTCCCAGCACCATTGATGCCAATTAAACTACTAATTTCCCCTTTAGGAACGGTAAAGTTGATTCCATTGAGTACTTTTTTCTTGCCATATTTTTTATAGACATCTTTTACTTCAATCATCTTAACTTCCTCCATTTTTCTCATTTTGTCTTTTTATTTCTTCGGCAATTAGTTGAGCAACTTGTTCATAAGTAATATCAATTGTTTGAATAGACGCCACAAAGTCTTTAACTGCCTTTTGAACATATTCTTGCTTTAATGCTTGAATCACAGCAGGGTTTTCTGTTACCCGACTGGGGCGATTGGGTTCCGTGTAAATCCAACATTTTTCTTCCATTTCGCTAAAAGCACGTTGGACGGTGTTTGGATTAATGCCGAGCTGACTAGCAATTTGTCGACGTGAAGGAAGTTCTTCCCCTAATCCCAGCTCATTTCCCACAAGCTTTCTTCGAAAATGATCAATAACTTGTAAATAAATAGGATCTCGACTATTAAAATTTACTTGAGCCATAAGAAGCTCCTTTCGTGTATAAGAGATGGATCCATCTGTATTAAATAGTTAATACAGTATGGGTAAAAAAATATTTGACTCTTAAAATAAATCCCTCTCGGTTCTGGTGTATTATATTGTTAATACACTTAGATGTCAAGAAAAAATTAAAAAAGAGTTCCTAACTCAATCAGTATAAGAACTCTTTATGCATTTACTCTAAGAAATAATTTTCGTGATAATAACGGAATAAAAAATCGATAAGAATATTTAAAGAACTATAAAAATTATATTCAGTTAATTCCGTTTTGTTAATATCGAGATGAGTAGCTTTATAATATAAACGATACGTTGCTTCTGAAGATAAAAAATTTCCTGATAATGGAGTAATTGAAAGTATAGGAACATTTTTTACTTTAAGAAGTGGAATCAGCCTTTGTAAATCTTCATTGTTTCCACTAAAAGATAAAATAATGATCAAGTCGTTCTCTTTAATTTGATCTAGAGTCCAAAGAAATTCAGTAACTGAAGGGAATTGATACATAAAAATATTACAAGCTAAAAAATTCCGAGTTAAATAGCTAGTTGCATTTTTTTCCCCCCAGTCAGTTCCATAGCAATATATTTGATTTGTATTTTGAATTTGTTTACAAATAGGTTGTAGATTTTGTTCTGAAATCAAATTTAAAGTATCTTTAATATCTTGTTCTAATAATGAGATACTACTTTTAAACTGTTCACTATTATCTTCTAACTCAGACTTTATGTAATACTTCATTTCAGAAAAACCAGAAAAGCCTAATTTTTTTGCTAATCGTACTATACTTGCTGAAGAAGTAAAAGTTTTTTCTGTAATTTCATGAATAGATTGATTTTGAATTTTTTGTTTATTTGTCATTAAATAATTTAACACATTAAAATCTGTAGTAGTTAATTTATTCTGAGCATTATTTATACGTTCTTGCATGAAAATATCACCTTTCTTTTTA